>CABSMC010000085.1 GCA_902478715.1 uncultured Adlercreutzia sp. | reverse complement strand
ATGATATCCGTTGTGAAGAACAAAATGGCTAAAGCAGCAACTACGGCAATGATGAAAGAGGCGCTCGCGATCAATGTCTTTCTCTTTCGTTTGGCAGTACGGATCCTGCGTTCTTCGCATCGCGCGATAAGGGACTGTTCGTCCTCGAGGGCGACAAGATAATCTTTGGAGAGATTGCATCTGCAGCACCGATCCCGATCGACATTGGGCATGCCGCAGGAACATACCCACCATGTATTGCCAAGTGTTACCGCATGGCGGTATTTGGAAGAGTCTTTGTAAAGTTCTCCCAGTGATTTAGTGCGTTCTGTGGCCGCTTTTTTGTCAAGCACAAGCTCAGTTCCCACAGGAATGGGCCCGGGCTCGGATCCAGCCTCAGCGTGCCACTCTATTTCAGGTTGAGAGACAGAGAGAACGCGGACGATAACGTTGGTGATTTGCGAACCAGTAAGTGAAACCGGTTCGGGGCGATACGTCTTGGCTGGTTGGATGTCGGCGTCGAGGGGGTTGAGCTCCACGGTTTCGGAAGCACCGTCGACATAGCTCACATCGGCTTGCAGTTTGAAGCTGCTCACCGCGGCTCCGGAGATGTTCGATAGTTTTAGCTGAAGATAACATTGGCCCGTATCGGTGTTGCGCGATACCTGCACTGCGTTGACGAGTAGCGGACAGCCTGGCTCCCAGCCCGGAGAGGTGTCTGCGCCCTGATTGTCGCTGCGAAATATGACCTTGAAGTTTGCCACATCCGTCTCCTCGTACTACTTAAATGGCCGGTAGATCATCGGGCAAGTTTTGATCAGATAGCTTTGCTTCGGCTAGCTCGCCGCGATCTGGAAGTGCGGCAATGCACAATCCTAATATAATTGGGGTGGCAAAGATGCCAATGAACCATAAACTCGCCGTGCTGCCTTTATGGTGCCCTTTCATTTGCGCTGCCTTGATGAGCTCGTCAATAGCGAATATCCATGCGATGATGAGCGCGGCGCCTATCAGAAGGGGTAAAAAAATAAGAACTAAGCCTAATGCAAGCCCAATACCGTCCATGAGTCTCCTTCGTTTCTGGAAGCAAAAGCTTCTTATTCTTACGTAGTCATCATATCGAGAATCTTGCGAGGTTTGTTGCGCAACAAATTGCGTAAATGACCTGCGATAATGATGGGCACTATGGAGGTAGTCGCCTGGATTTCTCATGGAAGGGACGCCGACGCAGAATATGGCTCCCATCGACAATGGTCATCCGATCTGAAGTTGTTGCGGGAGTGTGGTGTTCCGAACGAGGCAAGGGCGCATCCTTCCGACGGTTGCGTGCAACCGCGGCGACGGCCCCATACAGAGGTAAGGAGGGTATCCACCGCAGTTACCACACTGTGTCGGGGCGCTCGAAACACGGCGAACCACCAGACAGGCAGATACCCTCCTTATCAATGGTTCAACCGCGAGAGCGCAACGTGCGCAAGCCGACAGCGAGCGCCAAGGCTCCTCTGCCGCCTATTCTGTTGTAAGCGCCTTGCCCTCAAGGACAACGACACAGTGTGGTACTCGGCATTGTACCATCAATGCGATATGCCTCGAAGGACGCAAAAGTGGTTCATGGCATGTAGGATCGTTCTTGAGCGATGGCTGGCTGGAAAGGGAAGGGGATTGGAATGACGACATTGGCCTTCGGGGCGCGTGCTACAATGGCGTCCAAGACGTGAGTCCCCGATCACGGAGGCCTGCTTATGATGTACAACTAAATCAAGCTTGCTGACGATACGCAGATAGCGCACTCGAACATACTGGAAGATCAAACGGTGCAGGTTTCTGTAGAGCGACCCATCGATGACGGCTTCTGCTCGGCAACGTGTTTCCTTCCCCAGTGCCAATGGCAATCAATAGAAGGCTTCACCGCGTCCGATCTCGACTATTTCACTGAAATCGTGAGAAACAACGCCCCCCTCATCTACCGTCTTGCCCGAGAGGCGCGGAAACGGTATGCCTAAGGTCCTGGTGCTTGTCCCGGTAGTATCTTCCCCCGAGGCCATCTACGACGCCTACGCCACAGGCGAGTTGGAGTAGCGGTTTTACGGCTCTCACCTGGGATGCAATATTTCGATAAGAATTCTCTAAGGAAAAATGAACCAAATACCCATGGAGGTTCCATGCTCGCGCGCGTAGACTTACTTTCCGAGCGAGGGCCCGGCTTCCATTTCGGGCCCCGAACAAGAAGAGGAAAGGGGAGTCTATGGGAAAGACTGCGCAAACCTTCGGCAAGATCAGCCGCCGGTCGTTCCTCGGCCTGGCCGGGGCGACGGGGGTCGGCGTGGCGCTGACCGGCTGCGCGCCGACCGCCAAGCAGGAGGGGACGGCCGCAGACAGCCTGCCCGTCACCGGCGGGGAGCCGCTTGACTACGACACCGTCAGCTGGTCGGCGTGCCATGTGAACTGCGGCAGCCGCTGCCCGCTGAAGGCCTACGTGAAGGATGGCCAGGTCGTGCGCATCGACATCGATTCCGACGGCGACGACGAGTTCGGCCCCGGCAAGATCTACCAGATGCGCTCCTGCGTGCGCGGCCGCACCAACCGCCAGCGCATCTACAGTCCCGACCGCGTCCAGAAGCCGCTCAAGCGCGTCGAGGGCACCAAGCGCGGCGAGGGCAAGTACGAGGAGATCACCTGGGACGAGGCCATCAATCTCATCGCCACCACTATGAAGGAGATCAAAGAGGAGTACGGCAACGACGCCTTCTACATCCAGTACGGCACCGGCGTGCTGGGCGGCACGGTGTCGAAGTCGTGGCATCCCGACCAGACCATGTTCGCGCGCCTCATGAATCTGTGGGGCGGCTACTTGCGCCAGTACGCCGACTACTCCACCGGGCAGATCACCTGGGAGATGCCGCTCTTTAACGGCGACGCCTGGTCGAACAACGAGGTGACCGACCTCGTGAACTCCAAGAACATCGTGCTGTTCGGCAACAACCCGGCCAACACCCGCATGTCTGGCTCGGCCATGCAGTACCTGCTCACCCAGGTGCGCTTGCAGAATCCCGAGGCCACCATCGTGGTGGTGGACCCGCACCTGTCGGATACTGCCGTGGGCGTGGCCAACCGCTGGATCCCTATCCGTCCCGGCACCGACATGGCGCTTGTGGCTGGCATGATCCAATACCTGTTCAGTGCCGGCAAGCTGGACGAGACGCTCATCCGCGACAAGTTCGTCGGCTTCTTCTCTGACAGCTTCGCCGATGATGTGAAGGCCGCCGAGCCCACGAGCACCGCCTTCATGGGGCTCGACAAGTCCGGTACGCTCACCATCGAGGACGACATGTCCTACGAGGCCTATCTCGCCGGCACCGGCGCTTATGGGGGCACGGGCGAGAAAACTCCAGAGTGGGCCGCCGGCATCACCGGCATTCCGGCCGACACCATCCGCGAGCTGGCTGACCTGTTTATGGACGGCCCGACGGCTACCATTCAGGGCTGGGGCCCGCAGCGCCACTCCAACGGTGGCAACAACTCACGCGCTATCGCGATGATCGCCGCCATCACCGGCAACGTGGGCATCTCCGGTGGCGGCACCGGCGCTCGCGAGGGCACGGGCGGCGTTCCCTTCGCCACGCCCACGGCCATCCCGTGCTTCCCCGAGAAGAACACGGTGGGGGTGTGCGTGTCGTTCTTCGACTGGTACCAGGCCATCGAGGACTACACGGTCATGAACGACGCCACCTGGGGCATCCGCGCCATCGACGAGACCGGTGTCACCACCTACGCCGAGGAGCCCGGCACCCTGAAGCTTGCGGCCCCCATCAAGTTCATCTGGAACTACGGCTCCAACGTCATGATGGGCCAGCACGCCGACATCAACGATTCGCTGCGCATCTACAACCTGCCGGATGAAAAAGACTCCGGCGTGCGCATGATCGTCACCGTAGACCCGTGGATGACGCCGACGGCCATGGCCTCCGACATCATCCTGCCGGGCACCACTCCCTTCGAGGAGGACGACCTCACCACCGGCGGCACCGCTTGGACCGGTTTCATCTGCTGCGAGTCGAAGGCCATCGAGCCTCTGTTCGAGGCCAAGCCCATCTACGAGATCTGCACTCTTCTGGCCGACGCGCTCGGGATCAAGGACGAGTTCACTGAGGGCAAGACTCAGCTCGACTGGATCGAGTGGTGCTACAACGAGGGGAAGGCGGCTGGCGACGATTTGCCCGACACCTTCGAGGAGTTCCGCGCCGCAGGCCTCATCAAACAGACCGATGACCACACACCGGCTATCGCCGCGCCGGAGGGCCCGCTCGCCACGCCCTCGGGCAAGTACGAGGTGTTCTCGAAACAGGCTTACAACCTGTCGCGCCAGTGGGACCTCACCGGCGGCGGGTACGTGCCCGACGACGGCCGCGACCAGATTACGGGCCTGCCCATCTGGTATGAGAACTTCGAGGGGTACGGCGATCCGCTGCGTGAGGAGTATCCCTTCCAGCTCATCGGACACCACACCAAGACGCGCACCCACTCCTCCTACGGGAACGTGCCGTGGATGAGTTCGGTGGCTCCGCAGCAGTGCTGGATCAACGAGGGCGATGCCGCCACGCTCGGCATCAATCAGGACGACACCGTCATCGTGTCCACCGAGCGCGGGCGTTCCCAGATGACCGCGAAGGTGACGAACCGCATCATGCCCGGCGTGGTCAGCGTGCCCCAAGGCGCCTGGTACGACCCGGAGTCCCGCGACGGCGCCACCATCGGCGATCCCAGCGTGCTCGATTTGGGCGGCTGCATCTCGGTGCTGACGTCCTCGCGCCCGACGCCCATTTCCAAGGGCAACGGCGTCCATTCCAACCTGTGCAAGATCGAGAAGGCCTAAAGAGGGGGATAGATCATGGAACAGTACGGATTTTTCGTCAACACCGATATCTGCACCGGCTGCAAGGCCTGCATGACCTCGTGCTTCGATCGCAATAACTTGGAGGTGCCGCAGAAGTTCCGCAAGGTGTTCGAGTTCGGCGGCGGCGAGTGGAAGGCCGACGAGGCCGGCGCCTTTACCGCCACGGCGTTCACCTACTACGTCTCGATGACCTGCGGACATTGCGAGAACCCGGCCTGTGTGGCCAACTGCCCCACCGGCGCCATGCAGAAGGATCCGGAGACGGGCATCGTCAACAACGACAAGGAGAAGTGCATCGGCTGCATGACCTGCGAGAAAAGCTGCCCCTACGGGCATCCGGTGCAGCTGGACGATGGCCTGTCCCACAAGTGCGTGCTCTGCTCCGACGAGAACCCGGAGGGCACGCCGGATCCCACCTGCGCCAAAGCCTGTCCGGTGCGCGCTCTGGAGTTCGGCACGCTTTCCGAGCTGCGGGAGCGCCATCCCGAGGGCGTGAGCGCTTTGGGCGAGCTGACCGATGAGACGGGCCCCGCTGTGGTGTTCGCGCCCCATCGTGACGCGGCCAAGGGCGGCGTGCTGCGCAACCCGCAGGAAGTGAGCCACGAGGCCTAAGCGCCGACGGTTTAAGAACGGGACACTAGCTTTACGGCGGCTGGTAGGGTATAACTCCTACCAGCCGCATCGGGGGTTAGGGAGGGTGCATGGATAAGAAGAGGAGCCGGCCGCGCACTGCCTGGAAGTGGGTGCAGTAGAGCTGTGGCGAGAGTCGGGCGACAGAGGAAGATCGGACTGCGGACGAAGCTCATCGGGCTTCTCACGGTTGTTCTCGTGCTGATATCAGCGGTGTTCCTTGCGTTCACCTACGACGATCAGTCGCGCCGCGCCGAGACCGACCTTCTGGAAAAGTCTCGGGTGCTCGTTACCGAGATGGATGCCATGTGGGATTTCATCTCCCTGAATCAGAACGTCATCAACTACACCTCCGATGGGGAGTACGACTACAAGGGACTGCACTGCGCCATCGCGGGCAAGTCGGTGGCGGCTCTGTTCTCCGAGAAGACGGACTACTCCATCCGCTTCACGAATTTGAACCCGCGCAACATCTACAATATCCCGGACGCCTACGAGGCCGCCGCCATCGAGGCATTTTTGACGGATGAGGACACCGATGAGGTGTGGGGTTACCAGACCGAGGGAGGTGATCAGGTCTTCCGCTATGTGCGGGCCATGGACGTCTCCGACGACTGCATCGAGTGCCACGGCCAGCCCGCCGGCGAGCTGGATGCGACTGGTTACCCGAAAGAGGGCTGGAGCGTGGGAGATGTGGCCGGAGCAGTATCGGTGGTGGTTCCCGCCGATGGCGCCATGGCCAACATGCGTGATGCCATCGTCGGCAACATGATGTTCTTTCTGGCCGTGGTGGCTGCCATGGCGCTTCTCATCTATGTCGTCATCAGCCGACTCATTACTGAGCCTTTGACGGAGCTGCGTGCTTCGTTCTCTCGTGTGGCCGAGCCCGGCGCGCGGACGGACGAGGGGGAGATGGGTACTCCAGGGGTCTTTGGCCCGGCGGGCGTCATTGGACATGGGCCCGCGTCCGCTTCCGGTTGCCTCCGCGGCCTCCCGCCACGAGGCTCCCTGGACATGGCCGAGCGCGGCGTGCTGTACTCGTCCCGCGAGATAGACGGCCTCATCGAGCAGTACCATTCTATGGCCCAGCGCCTGGAGGAGCTTTACGGAAGTTTGGAATCTCAGGTAGCCGAGCGCACAGAACAGCTCTCCAGTGCAAACGCCGAGCTGGAGTGTCAGCGCCGCCGAGTAGAGGAGATCAACGCCCAGCTCGCCCGGGACAACCAATACAAGTCCGATTTCCTTGCCATTGTCAGCCACGAGTTGCGCACGCCGCTAACCTCCATCTTGGCTTTTGCCGAGCTTTTGGGTGAGTCCATCGGCCCCGATCGGCCCGAGGCGCGCCGCCAATTGGAGGAGATTGGCAAAAACGGCGCCATCTTGCTAGAAATGGTGGACAATGTGCTGGAGTGCGCCCGCATCCAGGCGGGCTCCGAGACGCTGAACCTGGAGCTGGTTGATTTGAACGACCTCGTGGGAATGGTGGAGTCGGCCATGGCGCCCGTGGCTGCCAAGAAAGGCGTGGCCTTCACCACTCGTGTCGATTTCGACGTGCCTCTCATTATGGGAGATTGGGAGAAGCTGCGCCGGGTGCTCGCAAATCTTACGAGTAATGCCGTGAAGTTCACCGACGCTGGCGGCGAGGTGGCTGTGCGCGTCTGTTGCGAGGCGAAAGAGGATGGTGCTCGCAACGTGGTGATGCGCGTGAGGGACACCGGCATAGGTATTCCGAAAGAGGCCCAGGAGCTCATCTTCGAGCGGTTCCGACAGGAGAACATGTCCACCGTGCGCCGTTACGGCGGTAGCGGGCTGGGGCTTTCGTTGGTAAAGGACCTAGTGGCCATGATGGGTGGCACCGTGGCCGTGTCAAGTGAGCCGGGATGCGGCTCGACGTTCGCGGTTGAACTGCCCGCGGAGGAGGAAGACCATGACTAAGGTGATGCTCGTCGATGACGACGCGTCCATGCAGGTGCTCATCGAGCAGATCGTGCGCCGCGGCGGCTACGACTTCTGCTGCGCGGGCAATGGAACCGACGGCCTGGAAATGCTGAGAGCCGAGCGTCCCGACTTCCTTATTCTGGACGTAATGCTGCCTGATATCAATGGCTTCGAGATCTGCGAGATCGTACGAGGCGAGGGTCGCAATGTGCCGATCATGTTTCTCACTGCCAAGGGCGACATCGTGGATAAGTCCATCGGCTTTAAAGCCGGCGCTGACGACTACCTCGTGAAGCCCTTCCAGTCCGAAGAGCTGCTTCTGCGTCTGAACGCGCATTTACGCCGCCGCGAGCGTGACCGCGAGCGCCAGCGCGAAGGGCGCGACCACCGTTCCGAAGCCTTTTCGGTGGGGGATTTGGAGATCCGTTTCGGAAAGTACGAGGTGCGGTTGCGTGGCGAGGTCGTGACGCTTTCTTCTCGTGAGATCGAGCTAATAGAGCTGCTCGCCTCCGACCCGGGCGCCGTGTTCACCCGCGATCAGATCCTCGAGACGCTCTGGGGCAGCAAGGAGGCGGCTGACCCTAATTCCATCACCGTCATGGTGCGCAAGATTCGCGAGAAGATAGAGGATGACCCCTCCAAGCCGCGCTACCTTGTTACCGTCTGGCGGGTGGGCTACAAGTTGGCCGAGTCGCTGTAGCTTCGCAGTGCCCGGTGCCGGGGCGCTCGAGTGCCTCTTTTGTAGAGGTTGTGCGAAGATCACCAATTGTTGTTGCGGGTAAACTTCTGGCCGGTTTTCTCTTGAAGGGGTCTTCTCTTTGTAGTATTCTTCTCTGCTGTATCTCTGCGCCAGAATTGTGTTTCTATGCCCAAAATCAGGCGCGGACGCCAGAGAAAGGACTATCGCGTGGCTGATGCTGCAAAGAAGAATCCTGAGAACGAAACCGAAGAGATCGTCGTGACCGAGGACGTCGAGGAGATGGACGACCTGGATGACGACGACATGGACAACGCGGAACCTCCCGCGAACGCGACGAACGACACTGCTTCCGACAGCCTGACCGAGGACAAGATCGAGGCCGGCATCGACTCCGAGGAGGATCTGCTCGACGGCATTCCCGAGGAGGAGCTGAAGGCCACCGTCGAGGCGGCCGCTCTTCCCAAGGTCACCCCCCGCACCAAGGCCCGGGCCCGCAACCGCGCCAAGCGCAACGCCGATGCCGGCGTGACCATGCTCACGGGCGATCCGGTGCGCATGTATCTGAAGGAAATCGGCAAGGTGCCTCTGCTCACCGCTGCCGAGGAGATCGATCTGGCCATGAAGATCGAGGCCGGTGTGGCCGCCACCGAGGAGCTGGAGAAAGCCGAGGCCGACGGCGTGGAACTGGATCGCCGCGAGAAGCGCCGCCTCGGCCGCATCGAGCAGGTGGGCCTGGACGCCAAGCAGCAGCTCATCGAGGCGAACCTGCGCCTGGTCGTTTCCATCGCCAAGCGTTACGTGGGCCGCGGCATGCTGTTCCTCGATCTCATCCAGGAGGGCAACCTCGGTCTCATCCGCGCGGTGGAGAAGTTCGACTACACCAAGGGCTTCAAGTTCTCCACCTACGCCACCTGGTGGATTCGCCAGGCCATCACCCGCGCCATCGCCGACCAGGCCCGCACCATCCGCATTCCCGTGCACATGGTGGAGACCATCAACAAGCTTGTGCGCATCCAGCGTCAGCTTCTGCAGGAGCTCGGCCGCGAGCCAACCCCCGAGGAGATCGGCGAGGAGATGGGACTCACTGCCGAGCGCGTCCGCGAGATCCAGAAGATCTCCCAGGAGCCGGTGAGCCTTGAGACCCCCATCGGCGAGGAGGAGGACTCCCAGCTCGGCGACTTCATCGAGGACGATGCCGCCGTGGTGCCCCCCGATGCCGCCTCGTTCTCTATGCTGCAGGAGCAGCTGGCCAAGGTGCTGGAGGGCCTGGCCGAGCGCGAGCGCAAGGTTATCAGCCTTCGTTTCGGCCTGGAGGACGGTCATCCGCGCACGCTGGAGGAGGTGGGCCGCGAGTTCGGTGTCACCCGCGAGCGCCTGTCTCTTATACACATCTCC
>CABSMC010000084.1 GCA_902478715.1 uncultured Adlercreutzia sp. | reverse complement strand
GTGCGGGTGCGCACGAAGGACTGCTTTGGGAATCAGGTGCAGCGGCCCGAGGACGAACTCGATGAGATCGATTGGGATCACATCAATCCCGCCACGGGTCCGATCTTTGTGGAGGGCGCGGTGCCCGGCGGGGCGCTGAAAGTCACCATCGAGGCCATCGAGTTCGACGGGCAGACGGCTTCCTGCACCGGCGAGGGCGAGGGGGTGTGCGGCGATCGCTTCGACGCCTGGAGCACGCATCTCTGCAGGATCGACGGAGACGAGCTGGTGTGGGACGAGGAGCTGCGCATTCAGCTGAGGCCCATGATCGGCGTTATCGGCGTGGCGCCGGCTGGCGAGCCTGTTAATTGCGGCACGCCGGGCTCCCATGGCGGCAATATGGACAATACGGCCATCACGGCGGGCGCGACGCTGTACTTCCCCGTATATACCGACGGCGCGCTTTTCGGCTGCGGCGACATGCACGCGGCCATGGGCGATGGTGAGATCAGCGTGTCCGGCGCCGAGGCGGCCGGGTGGGCCACGGTGACCTTGGAAGCCCTGCCGAAGCTGGCGCTGACCGATCCCCTCATCGAGAACGCGACGCATCTCGGCGTCATTGCCTCGGCCGAGTCTTTGGATGCCGCTGCCGACCGCGCGGTTCACGAGATGGTCGATCTCATCTGCGACCGCACGGGAAAGCCGGCCGACGAGATGGTCATGCTGCTGTCCCTTGTGGCCGACGTACAGGTGTGTCAGATGGTGGATCCGGAGAAGACGATCCGCTTCATGGTGCCCAAGTACGTGCTGGACTCACTGGGCTTCAAGCTGTAGGAGCGAGTTTGTAGAGAAGCCACAGAAGAGGCATGGGGGAATTCCCGTAGGGGGCGACCTTGGTCGCCCCTGTTTTTGTCATGCGAGGGCGTCTTTCTCGCGAGGGCTGGCCAAGGCCAGCCCCTACGGAGGATACGGTGGCGGGGAGGACTGACCAAGGTCAGCTCCTACGGGTTCGCCTCTGAGCGGTATATCGAAGGATTCCAAACCATATACACGAATGAGAATAATAGGGCTTGCGAATATATGAGAACAAGGATAATATATTCCAAGCGATTTATTCGCGTGGAAGTATAACCTATTAGGGAGGATTGCCTCGATGCGTAAAAGTTGGAAACTTGGTGCCGTCTCGGTGGCCCTTGTAGCCGCTCTGGGCTTGTTCGGCTGCTCTGGTGGCGATACCACAGAGCAGAAGGCCGATGAGCCGGCTGCCCCCCAGACGGAAACCCAGACCCCCGAGGTGGCCGAGCCTGAGGGCGAGGCCGTGGAGCTGCAGATTTTCGCCGCCAATTCCCTGACCAAGGCCATGGCCGAGGCCGAGGAACTCTACACTCAGCAGAATCCCAACGTCACCTTCGCTGATACGCAGTACGAGGCCTCTGGCACCTTGAACGAGATGCTCGGTGCTGGGCAGTACGCTGACATCCTCATCACGGCCTCCAAGGGCACGATGGACGATGCCGCGGAGAACGGCTATGTCAAGGAGGACACTCGCCAGACCATGTTCAACAACGACCTGGTCATCGTCACCAAGGATGGCGGTGACCTGGCCGGCCAGGATATCTCCCTCGAGGATATTGCCGCGGGCAAGTACACCCTTGCTGTGGGTGACGAGAATGTGCCCGCCGGCAACTATGCTTGCCAGTCCCTGACGACGGTCGGCGGCTACATCGAGCCCGATGGGGTCACCGGCGCCGATGCCACGGGCAAGGGCGGCGAGTTTTCCGCGACCCTGCAGCCGAAGGTGACCCTCGGCGGCAAGGTGGGCGACGTGTGCAAGTACGCCGAGTCCGGCGAGGTCGATATCGCCATGGTCTACACCTCGGACGTGTACCGCATGGGCGGTGTCGCCATCTGCTCGGTGGTTCCCAACGACACCCACAAGGCCATCACCTATCCGGGCGCGGTGTGCACCGACAGCAAGAACGCCAAGGCTGCTCAGGCCTTTCTCGAGTGGTGCATGACCGACGAGGATGTCAACCAGATTTGGGAGAAGTGGGGCTTCGAGCTCGCCCAGAACTAAGGCATTCGCGGTAGAATAACTACGAGCTGCAAAGCGCATCTTGGTACGCAAGGGCATCTCGTCGGGCGGCCGGGGCGCAAAGCCTCGCCCGCCCGGTGTGTAGGACGGCAATGAGAGTGGTGGCTATGGAAACAGCGAAAGCGGCCGGTGCAAGGCGATCTGCGACGGGGCTCGCGGCTTCGGTGCTCAGGACGGTCGCAGCTGCGATCCTCGCCGGTGCGGTGCTGTGGATCTGCAGTGGGATCGTGGCGCCCTCTTCGGCTTGGGCTGCCGATGCGGAGCAGGCTGTCCAAGATGCCGAGATAGACATCTCCGCTGACGGCGATGCGGCCCGCATGGAGGGCTGCGACTTCGCTGTGGAAGGCTTCGAATGCTCGCGCACGGGATCCGCGCGCGACATCGACGGCCTCAGCTACGGCTACACCTACCGGCTTTCAGGCACCGACCGCGTGGCTGTCGTCAACACGGCCGACTATGCCGTGCTCTTCATTCCCCGGACAGTGGCCGACGAGTTCGGCATCGAGGACGAGGGCAGCTCTCAGGTGCAGGAAATAAAGACCTACTTGGCGGCCCTGGATGAGAACTTCTCCACGGGGGTGAACCCGCTGGCGAGCCAAGAGGAATGGAAGGTGCTCATTGCTGATGCGGAAGGCACTGAGGGAGCATCGTTCGCCGTGGGCGACGTGGTATTCACCTTCGGACGCGAGATCTCGGAGGGCCGCTTCTACGTGACCATCGAGGGCCCCGACGACGCCTTCGACGTGAAGAGCGAGGTGCGACCGTCCCAGATGGACAGCGGGCGCCTCGTGCCGGCGGAGGGCGCCGTCATCGCCCAGAAGGGCGGCCCGCTTGAGCAGCTGGGGGAGTTTCTCTCGTCCATGGACTACTCGCCTTTATGGGTGACGCTCAAGACCTGCGGCGTGGCCATTGTGTTCGTGTTCTTCCTGGGGCTGGCCGCCGCATATTTCACGCTGCGCATCTCGAAGCGCACCCAGGATATCTTCGATACCATCTTCACCATTCCCATGGTGCTGCCGCCGACGGTCTGCGGCTTCCTTCTGTTGTCGGCGCTCGGGCGCAACACGGCCTTCGGGCGCTTCTTCCAGGAGATCGGATTCCCGCTCGTGTTCAGCTGGCAGGCCACGGTCATCGCTGCGGTGGTGGTGGCCTTCCCGCTCATGTATCGCAGCGCTCGGGGCGCCTTCGAGAGCTTGGATCCGAACATGCTCGACGCGGCCCGTACCTTGGGCTGGTCCAACGGGCGCATCTTCCTGCGCCTCATGCTGCCCTTGGCCTGGTCGTCCATCGCCTCGGGCACGGTGCTCGCCTTCGCCCGGGCCTTGGGCGAGTTCGGGTGCACGCTGTTTCTGGCGGGCAACCAACTGGGCAGCACCCGCACCATCCCCATTGCCATTTACTTCGAGTGGATGAACGGCAACACCGAGGCCACCTGGTTCTGGACGATCGTGCTTTTGGTGTTCAGCTTCCTCGTCATTTTGTTCATCAACCTATGGAGCCGGCATACCACGCGCTATCGCCAGAAGAGCAGCCACGAGGGGCGCTCGCCCAAGCCGCGGAGAAACGGCACGCGGGGCGGCGGCCGAAGGAGGAGCACGAAGGGCCTTCGGGAGGATGGCACCGGAAGTGCCGACGTTCTGGGAGAGGGGGTGGCCTAGATGAGCCTGGACGTGCGCATCAAGAAGAGCTTCGGCGACTACACTCTGGACGTGGCTTTTGCGGCCGGCGATGAGACTTTGGGCTTTCTGGGGGCCTCCGGGTGCGGCAAGAGCCTCACGCTGCGCTGCATCGCGGGCATCGAGACGCCGGATGCGGGCCGAATCGTTGTGAACGGCAAGGTGTTCTTCGATTCCGAGCAGAAGATCAACCTGACGCCGCAGCAACGTAAAACGGCCCTTCTGTTCCAGAACTACATGCTGTTTCCCAACCTGACCGTGGCGGACAACATCGGTGCGGGCATCGGGCGCGAGGTGCCGAAGGCGGAACGGGAGCGCATCATCTCCGAGGAGCTGGAGCGTTTCGGTCTGCGCGGTTTCGGGCAGCGTTATCCGGCCCAGCTCTCAGGCGGCCAGCAGCAGCGCGTCGCGCTCGCCCGCATGCTGGCGGCCCGCCCTGGCATCCTCATGCTGGATGAGCCCTTCAGCGCCCTGGACTCTCACTTGAAAGGGGTTCTCGAGCAGAACCTCGTGAGCCTGTTCGATGCCTTCGAGGGAACGATTCTATACGTCAGCCACGACATCGACGAGTCGCTGCGGTTCTGCGACCGCATCGCGGTGGTGGACGCCGGGTGCATCGTGGAGATGGATCGGGGGCGCGATCTGGTGAACCGGCCGCAGTCGGTGGCGGGGTTGAAGCTGTCGGGTTGCAAGAACGCTCCGGCGGCGGAATATGCCGGAGAGCACGCGGTGCATGTGCCCCAGTGGGGCATCGACGTGCGCACGACCCAAACGGTGCCACGAGACGTGAAGTGCCTAGGCCTTCGCGCCTTCTATGTCGAGCGGGCGGAGGGCCCCGGCGAGAACTGCTATCGCGTTCGCGTCGATCGGGTGAGCGACGCCCGCTTCGAGCGCATGGCGCTTCTCGGCTTTCTCGATCGCGACGACGCGGACGGTGCCGCGGTGGCCTTCGAGGCGAACGAGATGAGCTATCTGCACCAGCACATGTTCTGGCGCGTGAGCATGCGCGAAGGCGTTGCGTTGCCGGAAGTGGGGGAGGAGCTGTGGGTGCGCATCCCTCCGGACAAGGTGTATTTGGTGAGCCGATAGCGTCCCCGATGCCTTTCGAGCGCCCCTGGCACATCGCTGGGGGCGCTTTTGTTTCGCACGGTGTGCCGCTGATAGCTGCTGGATTGAGATAATCATATTTCCCCAGGTAAATCAGTTTCCTCATCCAATCTGCGTGAGGGAATTTCCTTTCTTTTATGCGAATTTCAGACAATGTGCGGGTAGTCGATCTCCGAAATTTAGGGCTATATTCAACGTCGTTTTCAGGGGCGTTCCGAAGAGGTCGTGACAAAGACTGCGGGAACGACGAGAAGGGAAGTTGAATACGTGGAGGGGAGGGTCGCATCGATTCGATGCGAAGCATGCTATGACTGAATTTTCGCTTGACTCCAAGATGGATCCCACGCAAACGGCACCATGCGATTGCACCGGGACGGACAAGATCATCGATGACGCTTCGTTGTGCGCTGAGGATCTGCCCGATGCCGCCGAGCTCACTTTTGAGGAGAAGCTCGCGGCGCTGAACATGGTCGTCATGCGACATCCCTTGAATCGCGAGGTTCTCTACAAGGCGCTCGCTTTCTGCGCTGAGGAGCGTCCTCTTCGAGAGGCTGAGGACTACATCGCGTCGATACCCCAGTTCGAGATGTCTACTCAGAATCAGTTCTATATGCTGACTTCTCTTGTGCGCGCCTACGGCCTGGAGATGATCGAGCGCGACGAGGCGGGCAACCGCGTCCTTCCCGAGCAGAAGGAGGGGCTTTCCGAGGATGAGGTGGACGATCTGGTAGCCGCTTACTCCTTCAAGACGACGGAGGTGGGCGATTACTTTGTGGAGTACAACCGTCCATCGGCCCGTCTTGTTGATCTTCTGCATTTGGCTCCGGAGAGAGCCGAGACCTATATCGAGCTTTTGGAATTCGTGGACGTAGATGCTCGCAGCTACCCCGAGATCGAAGCCCTGCTATCTGGGCGTCCTGTGCTCGAAATCATCATAGACGGCAATCGTGAGACCATGCAGCCGTCAGTCTTCGTGGACAAGCTTGAGCGCGCCGGCGCTCTGGTTTGGAAAGATGGTTGGACGTTGACCGAGGAGGGAAGGGAGTTTCTGGAAGATCTGAAGGTAAACGGACAAGCGTAATCGATTGCAAGTAAGAGGAGAGGAAGACAATATGTCAAAGACCAATTTGACACGTCGCAGCTTCGTCAAGGTGTCCGCGCTCGCGGGCGCGGCCGCTGCGGTGGGCGCCTCGATGGCCGGCTGCATGCAGGACGCGGCTTCGGAAGAGGATCTCGCTGCCACCGGCGAGGCGGGCGTCTCGAGCACCGAGGGCCTGACGAAGATGCGTACGAGCTGCCACGGCTGCATCCAGATGTGCCCGGCCATCGCCTACTTGAAAGACGGAGTGGTCGTGAAGCTCGAGGGCGATCCGGAGGCTCCGGTATCCCGCGGCAGCCTCTGCATCAAGGGCTTGAACCAGCTGCACACCATGTACAGCCCTCGTCGCGTGCTGCATCCGCTGCGTCGTGCCGGCGAGCGCGGCGAGAACAAGTGGGAGGTCATCTCTTGGGACGAGGCGGTCACCGAGGCTGCGACTCACATCAAGGATGCCATCGACAAGTACGGCAACTACGCTTTCTTCAGTTCGGTGGGCGGTGGCGGTGCCTACTCGTTTATGGAGGCCATGACGCTTCCTCACGCCTTCGGTTCCCCGACGGTGTTCGAGCCGGGCTGCGCCCAGTGCTACCTGCCCCGTTGGGCTCTGTCGAAGCTCTTCTACGGCGGCGACGACCAGTCCGTGGCCGACAACGCCGTGCAGGAGATCTTCAAGGTGACCGACAACAAGACCGAGGTCGTGGTCGTCTGGGGTGCCCAGCCCTCCGTGTCCGAGACGGCCGAGTCCGGCCGCGGCATGGCGGAGCTGCGTGCCGCCGGCGTGAAGACCGTGGTCGTCGACCCGAACTTCTCGCCCGACGCCGTGAAGGCCGACGTGTGGCTGCCGGTTCGCCCCGGCACCGACACGGGCCTGCTCCTGTCCTGGTTCCGCTACATCTTCGAGAACAAGCTCTACGACGAGGAGTTCACGAAGTACTGGACGAACCTGCCGTTTTTGATCTACATGGACGAGAGCTCGCCGCGCTACAAGCTGCCCGTGCTCGCGGCTGACGTGTTCCCCGATTTCAAGCAGACGACGCCCGAGAACACCCCGGCCTACGTGTGCTTCGACCTTAAGACCAACGCCGTGGCTCCCTTCGAGTACTCCGCGCCGGCCGACAGTGCGGTTGACCCCGAGATCTTCTGGGCGGGCGAGTTCAACGGCAAGCAGTACAAGACCGCCGGTCAGATCTACAAGGAGGAGGCCGAGCCCTGGACGCTCGAGCACACTGCCGAGAACTGCTGGCTCGAGGCCGATAAGATCGAGGCCGCCATCAAGCTCTACGTCGAGAACAACGGCGGCATTGTGAACGGCGTGGCGTCGGACATGACCGAGTCCGCCTCCCAGGTGCCGCTCGGCTGCATGGGCCTCGACTCCATCATGGGCCGCATCAACAAGCCCGGTGTCACCATGACCCAGAAGGGCGGCGGTTATTTCGCCACCATGACCGACACCGGCGAGACGAAGTCCGTTCGTCCGGTCACCTACAACAACGGCTTCGGCGGCATGTTCTCCGATATGTACGGCATCGGCGCGGTCGTCGGCCTGTCCGACGCGCAGAACGAGGCCCGCATTAAGGAGCTCGGCGAGACTTGCGGCGAGATGCAGAAGCTGCACAACAAGCTGCTCGTCGACCGTCTGGGCATGAAGGATCACAAGGGCCTCTACGCCTGGTGCCACTCCCACATTCCCACGGTGCGCAACGCCATCGCCACCGGCGAGCCCTACAAGCCGCGCGTGTGGTTCGACATGTCCGGCAACAAGCTGGCCATGCTCGGCAACGCGAAGTCCTGGTACGACGTGTTCCCCGAGGTCGACTACATCATCGGCCAGTACCCGATGCTGACCTCCTTCCACATCGAGGCCGCTGACTTGGTGTTCCCGCTGCGCGAGTGGCTGGAAGAGCCCATGGTGAACATGACCCAGCTGGATACCCAGTGGCTGCAGAACGAGTGCGTGCACATCGGTGAGACGGTGTCGCACTCCATCCCCTGCGCCCAGGTCGTGAACAAGTGCCGTGAGCTTTGGGGCGGCCAGATTCCCGGCGGTCTGATGCCCGGTCTTCTGGCGAGCGCTACCGAAGCTGAGGTGAAGCAGGGCGTCGCCGACACGCTCGGCGCTCCCGATTGGGAGACCCTCCAGGCGAACACCGACGAGTATGTGCCCTGCGTGACGCCCGATTACTGGAACTACAACCAGCACGAGCAGATTTGCGACGAGGACGGCCTGCCCATGGGATTCGCCACCGAGTCCCGCAAGGTGGAGACGTACTGCCAGATCCTCATCAAGCTGGCGCGCACGGGCTATCCGTACTGCTACCCCGAGCCGCAGGAGGCCTGCGAGGACTACAGCCCCATCTGCTCCTACATCGAGCCGGCCGAGTCTCCCTACGAGGGTGCCCCCGGCTACGATCCCGAGTATCCGTTCGTGCTCACGAGCGGACGCGTGCCCTACTTCCACCACGGCACCATGCGCCACGCCCCCTTCAGCCGTGAGCTGTTCCCCTGCGCCGAGATCCGCATCAACCCGGCCTCGGCCAAGGAGCTGGGCATCGAGCACATGGACTGGGTCAAGGTCACCAGCCGCCGCGGCGAGGTGCACGCTCGCGCCTACCTGACCGAGGGCGTCAACCCCAAGACCGTGTGGATGGAGCGCTTCTGGAACCCCGAGTGCTACGACGCCTCCCAGGAGAACCCCACCGGCGGCTGGCGCGAGTGCAACGTCAACGTGCTCACCAAGAACGACGCCCCCTTCAACGAGGTGTACGGCTCCTACACCAACCGCGGCTTCACGGTGAAGATCGAGAAGTCCGAGCGCCCCGCCAACATCTGGGTGGAGGCAGAGGAGTTCGAGCCCTTCATGCCCACGACCGAAATGCTCGCTGAAGCCCAGACGAAGGATGTGTTCTAATGAAAAATACGCTTGTCATCGATTTGGACCGCTGCTCGGGCTGCGACTCCTGCGTGGCCGCCTGCAAGCTCGAGAACCAGATGAACCTGGGCGTGGTGCGCAACCACGTGTCGGCCATCGGCCCCACCGGCACCTTCCCCGATATCGAGATGTACTGGCTGCCCATGCAGTGCCAGCAGTGCGAGAACCCCGGCTGCATCGAGGTGTGCCCCACCGGCGCCTCCTACCGCGACGAGGAGACCGGCATCGTGCTCGTGAACGCCGACGACTGCATCGGCTGCGAGAGCTGCCTGACCGGTTGCCCCTACGGCGTGCGCCAGATGAACCCGAAGACCAACACCATCGAGAAGTGCACGCTGTGCTTCCAGCGCAAAAACGACGAGAACTGGGTGCCGGCCTGCGTGCACAACTGCTGCTGCGGCGCGCGCACGTTCGGCGATCTTGACGATCCGAATTCCGAGGCCTCCAAGGTCGTGGCCGCCGCCGGCGAGAACGCCCACTACCTGTACGACCCGGCCGACCTGCATCCCACGACGGTCTACATTCTGTCGGAGAAGACCGCCAAGTGGCAGGAGGAGCCCGTCGAGGTCACCCGCTACGAGAAGAAGTAGCTGCCATTTTGCGCGAGGGGCGCGTCCTTACCAGCCTACGGGCGCGCCTCCTGTTTTTCGTCCCCGGCCGCACCTCCCTCCCTTTTTGCGGCCGGGGCGCCCTTCGGGGTTCGGTTCTCCGAACCTGCA
>CABSMC010000083.1 GCA_902478715.1 uncultured Adlercreutzia sp. | reverse complement strand
GACAGGTGCTGGCGCTTGTGCCCCGAGCCGAGGTCGCCGACTTCATGGAGACGATGGACAAGCTGCTCGGCTACCGCGCTTGCCGCGAGGTGGTCGTGGGTGGCCCCGGGGTTTTGGCGAGGCGGCTGCCGTGAGCGAGGCCGCGAGAGGCGTGGAAGGTGCCGCGGAGTGTGCCGTGGACGAGCACGGCAATCCTTTCTGGACGTACGAGTCCCCGGCGGGGCCGCTGGAGATCACCATCAACCTGGCCAAACCCGAGAAAGATCCGCGGGACATCGCCGCTGCGGCGGCAACCCTCAGTGGCACGGCGCTTGAGGCGGCGCCCGCTGGGGAAGGCGAGGCTGCGGTGACAACGGTGGAGGGCGACGCGAGGGAAGGGGTTCCCGTTGTCTCGACGACCTGCGACTTATGCTGGGAACCGTCGGGGAAGGATGGCCCGGCGCATCTGCGGCGCTCGGGCGCGCCCGTCACCGAGGTGGAGCTCGGCGGCGAGCCCTGGGCCTGGTGGTTCTCGCCTTACGGCTACTTTCCCGAGCACCTCATCGTGGCGTCCCGCGAGCATCGCCCCATGGCCGTGGGCCACGGCACCATCGCGCGGCTGCTCGATTTCTCGGATGCCTACCCGCAATGGTTCATCGGCTCCAATGCCGATTTGCCCATCGTCGGCGGCTCTCTTCTGGGCCACGACCACTTCCAAGGCGGCGGCCATCGCTTCCCGCTGATGGACGCGCCGATTGCGCGAGCGTTCGCCATTGAAGGCTTGGAAGGTGTGAAAGCCGGTATCGTGCGCTGGCCCGCGTCCGTGGTGCGTCTGCGCAGTCGCGACCGATCGGCTCTCGCCGAGGCGGCCTGTCGCGTTCTGGACGCCTGGCGCCCCTTCACCTTCGAGGAATGCGGCATCCGAGCCTTCTCGATTCTTCCGGCGGAGGGCCTCGATTGCGGCGATGCGGCGACCGGCGAGGTGCGCCGCGAAAATGCCGCGGATCCTGCGGGTGCCAAGGGGACTCCCGGGCGCTTCGTGCAGCACAACACGGCGAATCCCATCCTGTGGCGCGAGGGCGACGACTACGTGATGGATCTCGTGCTGCGCAACAACCGCACGACGGCAGAGCGCCCCTTCGGGCTCTTCCATGTGCCCGAGCGGCTCTTCCACATCAAGAAGGAGAACATCGGCCTCATCGAGATCATGGGCCGCGCCATCCTCCCCGCGCGCCTGGCAGCCGAACTTCCCGCCGTGAAGGACGAGTGCAGCCATGCCTTCCACGAGATCCTGCAGGCCACGGGCGTCTTCAAGGACGATGCCGCCGGTCGCCGCGGCTGGGAGGCCTTCCTCGCGACTATCTAGGAGCGTCGCGGCTCGCCGCCGGTGGTGTGGCGGACGACCTCGAAGCGCTCGAGGTGCGCCTGCTCGTCTGGCCGGATGCCCGCCTTCTGCTTGGCGATGGCAATCTGGTCGAAGACGGTGTCGACCCCTTCCAAATCGGGAAGCAGCAGGCCTCGCCGATGCCCGCGAGTCACGATGACGCCGTAGCGCGCAGGATCGAGCTCTTCCAGGTTGTCGACGGGCTCCGGTTCGCCGAGCACGTCCACGGAATACTCGAGGAAGGGGAGTTCCTCTGCGCGCACGGGAGCGAAGCGCGGGTCCTCGGTGGCCGCCGCCACGCCGTTACGAATGACCTCCTCGGCAAGGCTTTTGCGCACCGGCGCAATGGTGCCGATGCAGCCGCGCAGCTGCCCGTGCTTGTGCAGGCTCACGAAGGCCCCGGCGCGCCGGCCGGTCAGCTCCTCGGGTGCTTCGGTGGGAAGGGGTAAGACGGTGCCCTGAGCGACGATGGACTCCACGCTCGCCCGGGCGAGGGCCACAATCGGGTCGTCTCCGGGGTGCGGCGGCCACGCCGGCGAACCGCCGCGAGCCCCGCCGATCTCGCGGTTCTCTTCCCGTACGATCTCGGATGCCGCCTCCTCTTCGGTGCTCTCGGGGGTGTTCTCGATCTCGAAGGCGGCTACGGCGTAACCCACGCCGAAGGGGCCCTCGTAGCTTAAGAGCTCGGAAGCGAAAGGCTCGCCGGTCGCCTCTAGGGCGCCGGCCATGATCTGGAAGGAGCGCAGCCCGCACTCGGCAGCGCCGTCGCAGAGTGCGGCGTCCAGGCCGAACAGGCCTTCCAAATCCCCATGGGCGAAAAGCTCGGTCACGATGCGGTCGAATTCAGGTCCTTCCGGGGCGAACCCGTAGGGGCCGTCCTCCTTCAGTTTGTGGGACATGTCCCCGCTTGCGACAAGCACGCAGCGGCGGTTCAAGGCGCGCGCGGCCTCGGCAATGGCCCGGCCCAGGAAGCGGTGGTCGACCTCGGAGAGCCCCGAGAGCCCCGTGCGCACCACGGCCACCGAGCCCAGATCGACGGTCTCTTCCAAGAAATGGAGCGGCACGAAGGTGGCGTGGTCGATGTCGGCCATGGACGCCGGGGCGCCGGCCGAGGGAATGCCCCGGCGGTGCAGGCGCGCGGCCACGTCCTGAGCGAAGGGAAGGTCGGTGCGGGTCGTCACGCGCTCGCCCGGCTGCCCGAAGGCGGCCAGCGAGCCAGTTTCCTCGGGCGTGTCGGCGATGAAGAACCCATCGCGGTACAGCGGCGCATGGGGCGAGGTGATGACGATGAGATCGGGGCGGTGAGCGGCCACGCGTTGCGCAACGTCCCGGTAGGCAGCGATGGTGTCGGCAATGGCCGTCTCTTGGCCGCGCCCGACAGCGGGCACGATGAGCGGCGGATGGGGAACGGCGTAGGCAGCGAGCAGGGCCATGGGATCACCTTCCTTTTTCGGGAGGGCGGTCGAGCGCCGGCGTGGGCGCGGCCCTCCCGCGACGATGAGCGTTTCGTTCATGATGGCGCACCGCGCTCGCGTTTCCCGCCGAACCACCAAATCGTCATGGGATTGTGGCTGTCGCTTGATTCCTTGACTTGAAGTTGACTCCAGCCTTTATCATGCCTCTCATCAATGACTGAGAGGAGAACTCATGACTGCATCCTGCGACGGCGTGGCCAAGCTCGGCTTTGGGGCCATGCGCCTTCCCCTGACCGACCCCGATGACGTGACGGCTATCGACATCGATCAGCTGAAGGCCATGGTGGACGAGTTCATCGCCAAGGGCGGCACCTACGTGGACACCGCCTTCGTCTACCACAACGGCGCTTCCGAAACGGCGTTGCGCGAGGCGCTCGTGGAACGTTACCCGCGCGACGCCTTCACCGTGGCCACGAAGTGCCTAGCTTGGGCGTGCGCCAGCAAGGAGGAGGCCCAGGCGTGCCTGCCCACCTCCCTTGAGCGGCTCGGTGTCGACTACATCGACTACTACCTGCTGCACAATCTGGGCGGTGCGCGCACGGCCAAGTTCGACGAGTACGACATGTGGAACTACGTGGCGAAGGCGAAGGCCGATGGGCTCGTGCGCCACGTGGGCTTCTCCATGCACGACGGCCCCGAAACGCTGGAAGAGATCCTCACGGCGCATCCCGAGGTGGATTTCGTGCAGCTGCAGGTGAACTATCTGGATTGGGACGACCCGGTCACGCAGTCGGCGCGCTGTATGGAAGTGGCCGCAGCTCACGGTGTGCCGGTCATCATCATGGAGCCGGTGCGCGGCGGCCGTCTGGCGAACCTACCCGAGCGCGGGGCTGCGGTGCTGTCCGCCGCTGATCCGGACGCGAGCCAGGCCAGCTGGGCCTACCGCTACTGCCTCGATCTGCCGGGCGTCCTCACGGTGCTCGCCGGTGCCTCCACGCTCGAGCAGATGCGGGACAACATGCGCACCTTCCAGACCTGCAAGCCGCTGACGGATGAGGAGCGCTGCGCCATCGACGGTGCCATCGCGGCCCTGCGCAGCGTGGATCTCATCCCGTGCACGAACTGCGGCTACTGCGTGAAGGACTGCCCCGAGGGCGTGAAGATTCCCATTGCCATGAACCTGCTGAACCTGGAGCGCACTACCGAGGACAACGAGTTCGTCAAGGGCCTCTACTCTTGGCAGGCCGCCGAGGGACCCGCTTCGAAGTGCATCCAGTGCGGCACCTGCGAGGCCATGTGCCCCCAGTCCATCGACATCATCGACCACCTCGCCGAAGCCGTCGAGCATTTCGAGGGATAGGGGAGCGCCGCTCCGTCCCAAATACAAAAGGTGCCGGGGGACAACCCCCGGCGCTTGGAGGCAGCGCTATAGGCGCCACCGAAAAGATTCTACATCAAGTCCGGGAAGCGTTGACAGCGAGCTTTCGCCTTCGGTTAGCGGGAGCGGAGGCTCGCTTGCGTGTCGTTACATCACCGCACCCACAAACCCTGCCAGAATGGGGATGCTCGCTATCGCCAGCACGGTGGTGACGAAGGTGCCCTGGGCCATGACCCGCGAGTTGCCGCCGTACTGGTAGCAGAGCATGGTGCCGTTGGTGGCCACGGGCATGCCCGCCAGCACCACGGCCACCGAGAACATAAGTCCCGCCGGTACGAACGCGTGGAAGGCGGCCCAGATGACGGCCGGCATCACGAGCAGCCGGAACACCGAGCAGGTCCACAGGCGCGGACCGCCGATGAGGTCGCGCACTGGCAGGTTCGCGAGCGACGAGCCGATGATGAGCAGCGCCGCCGGCGTGGTGATGGAGCCGAGCGTGTTCAGCGCATCCCCCAGAATCGGCGCGTAGTGGATGCCGCCTAGCGTGAGAAGCACGGCCGCCACGCATGACAGCATGACCGGTGTGACGAAGGTGCGCCAGGTGGTTTGCACCTTCACGTCGCCGTCGGTGTCCTGGGTGAGAAACCACGCGCCCACGGTGAACACGAAGAAGTTGAAGGGCAGGTTGAACACGGCGGCGTACACGAGGGCGTCGGGGCCGAAGATGGCCGAGAGCACCGGATACCCGATGAATCCGACGTTGCCGAAGCAGAGCATGAATCGGTACACGCCCCGGTGCCCGTCGGGAATGCGCAGAAGCAGCGTGAAGGCGTAGGCCACAGCGAACATGACGAGGTTGCTCGCCACGGAAAGCCCCAGGCACAGCCATACTTCTGTCTGCGTGGGCAGCTCGGTGGCCGTGAGCACCGAGCCCAAAATCATGCCCGGCAGCGCGATGTTGATGACCAGCTTTGAAAGCATGCGGTCGAACTCGTCGTTCATGAAGCGCAGCCTCTTCGCGGCGTAACCTACCCCCACGATGACGAACAGCGTGACGATCTCCTGAAATATGCCGATCATGCCCTCGGCCACGGCCGCCCTTTCTCATGTTGTTGCGAAGACGCTTTAGTGTACGCCTTGGAGGCGAGGTCGGTGGCGTATACTGGCCAGCGCTGCGTTAGCTTCGTCGAAAGGATGAGCCCGTGTTCACCATCGGTTGTCATTTGTCCAGCGCCAAGGGGTATCTGAAGATGGCCCAGGATGCGGCCTCCATCGACGGGAACACGTTCCAATTCTTCACGCGCAATCCGCGCGGCGGCAAGGCCAAGGCCATCGATCCGGCCGATGTAGCCGCATTTCACGAGTTCGCTGCCGCCCACGGCATCACGACGTTTCTGGCCCATGCGCCCTACACCATGAACCCGGCAGCGGCCAAGCCCGAGACGCGGCAGTTCGCCATCGAACTCTTAACCGACGACCTCATGCGTATGGAAAACACCCCCGGCCAGCTGTACAACATGCATCCGGGCTGCCATGTGGGCCAGGGCGCCGAGACGGGCATCGCGCTCATCGCCGACGCGCTGAACCAAGTGCTCGCGCCGGAACAGTCAACGACGCTGCTGTTGGAAACCATGGCGGGCAAGGGCACGGAGGTCGGCGGCCGTTTCGAGGAGCTGGCCGCCATCATCGATGCCGTGGAACTGGACGAGAAGGTGGGCGTGTGCCTGGACACCTGCCACGTGTGGGACGGCGGCTACGACATCGCCGGCGACTTGGACGGCGTCCTGGAAGAGTTCGACCGCGTCATCGGGCTGAATCGCCTGCGCGCCATCCACTTGAACGACTCGAAGAACCCGCTTGCGGCCCACAAGGATCGCCACGCTCCCATCGGCGAGGGCTGCATCGGCTTCGACGCGCTCGCCGCCGTGACGAACCACCCGGCCTTGCGCGATCTGCCCTTCTTCCTGGAAACGCCCCAGGACGATCTTTCCGGCTGGGGCCGCGAAATCGCCGCCCTGCGGACAGCGCATGTCGAGTAGCACCTGTTCTTCGAACGGCTTGAAGGCGCCCGCTTCCCTAAATCACGAAGAAGTACACGCTGAAGAATTGCAGGCAGCTGGCGGCCAGCACGAACAGATGAAAAATCGAGTGCATGTAGCGCACCTTTTTGAATATGTAGAATACGGCGCCCACGGTATAGCTGATGCCGCCGGCAACCAAGAGCCAGAAGCCCGCGGGGGCCAGCTCGGCGAACAGCGTCGGAATGAAGAACACGATGGACCAGCCGAGTGCCACGTAGAGCACGGCCGATATCCAGCGGGGACGGTAGGTCCAGAAGGCTTCGCAGGCGATGCCGACAAGCGAGACGGCCCAGACGAAGGCCGCGAGCCAGATGCCGCCCACATGTCCCAAGGTGATGAGGCAGTAAGGGGTGTAGGTGCCGGCAATGAGCAGATAGATGCCGGAATGGTCGAGCACTTTGAACACGCGTTTGGCGCGTTCTGCTGCCAGCGCGTGGTACAGCGTGGACATGAGGTACTCCAGCAACTGCGCGATGCCATACACGAGGGCCGCCGCCAAAAGGATGCCGCCGCCATCTGACACCGACTTCACGATGAGAAGCACAAGGGCCGCTACGGCCAGACCCGCTCCTATGCCATGGGTGACGGCGTTGAAGATCTCCTCGCCCAAGGTGTACTCGCGCACGGGCTTTTTGCCGGAGCGCTTGATGAGCTCGCGAATTTCGGGCGACACCTTGGCCGTCGCCGCAGCGGCGTTGGGGGAGAGCTCGGGGTGGGCAAGGCGAATGTTGGGCACGATGACTCCTTTGGGTATGAGCTACTGCTGCTCGCGCAGTGCCTTCAAGATGGCGCGCTTTTTGGCCTGCTTGTCGGCGTAGGCCTGCTTCTCGGCACGGGTACGGGCGCGTTCGGCTTCGACGGCGGCGCGCTCGTCGGCGTGGGCTGCGCGCTCGGCCTCACGGGCGGCTCGTCGGGCGGCGCGACGCTCTTCGCGCTCGGCGGCGGCCTCGGCGTCGGAGAAGCGGCAGCCGCAGTAGTTCTGGCGGTACATGCCGCTCTCGCGCGAGCGCCGGGTGGCCTCGTCGTAGAAAGGGCGGTAGTCTGCGAAGCAGGCCTTGATGCCCTCGCGGGCGCAGGCGCGCTCCAGCTCTTCGCGGATGATGCGGGTGTACTGGTAGGGGCTCACCGAAAGCGTGGCGCCAAGGGCAGCGAAGCCGTGCTCGCGGGCGTAGCGCGCGGCTTCTTCAAAGCGCAGGCGGTAGCAAGCCCGGCAGCGGGCCTCGCGAGCCCGACGCGCTGCCGTACGCCCTTCCGTAGGGGCGGGGTTTGCGCCGCCCTCATCGAGCACGGTTGACTTGCTTGATAAGGGGCGACCAAGGTCGCCCCCTACGGGATTTGCCCCAAAGAGGGCTTCCTCCTCAAGGTCGCCTTCTTCGTTGGCGATGACGCCGAACTTGGCTTCGGCGGCATCGCCTATGCGGCCGGCAGTGGCCTCCCAAGCCTCGGGGTCGTAGGCGCCTTCCACGACTTCCACGTCGGCGTCCGCGGCCCATTCGCGCAGGGTGGCCAGGCGGCGGGCGTATTCCTCGGCAGGGTGGATGTTCGAGTTCGCGTAGAACACGACGGGTTCCACCCCTTCCGAGCGCAAAATGCGGACCGGCTCCAAGGAGCACGGTCCGCAGCAAGCATGTAACAGGATGCGTTCCAAGGGTGGCAAGCTCGGCGGCCTACTTGCCGGCCAGGGGGCTCGGCACGGTGTAGACGCGGGCGGCGCAGGCCTGATCCAGGTCGTACAGGCCCTTCGGATCGCCGCCGAACAGCTTCATGTTGGTGATCATGGTGTCGGCGTTGTCCTCTTCCTCCAGCTGCTCGTCGATGAACCAGCCGAGGAACTTCTGGGCGCGGTAGTCGTGGGCCTCGAGCGCGGCGGCGTAGATGTCGTTGATGAGCGAGGTCACGTACTTCTCGTGCTCCATGGCGGCCTCGAGCGGCTCCAGGAAGTTCGCGAAGGTCTTGTCCGGCTGGTCGATGGCCAGAAGCTTCACAGCCTCGCCGTTCTCGTGCAGGTAGTTGCGGAAGATCATCGCGTGATCGCGCTCTTCCTGAGCCTGGATCTCGAAGTAGTTGGCGTAGCCCGAGAGGCCCTCCTCCTCGTAGTAGTCGGCGAAGGAGAGGTACAGGTAGGCGGAGTACAGCTCCTTGTTGATCTGGTCGTTGATGAGCTCGTAGACCTTGGCGTCCATAGTTGTCCTTTCTCGTTGGTCGGCGCGATGCCGCCCGGAGCAACGGGGCGTTGGGCGTGGGGCCCGCACCCGCGCAGCCGGCGGGGAACGCTGACGCTTCTTGGTGAACCGCAAGACAGGATACCGCGAAACTGCTTAATCTTCGTGGCAAATCTATGCAAATAACCCGCTTTTAACGAAAGCGCCAGACGGCGCGCACCGCCGCACCTTCATAATGGCTCCCGAGAATTGAAGGAAGGGAATGCGCGCATGCTGCAGCTTAAGAATATCTGCAAGTCCTACACCACGGGCGACTTCACCCAAGTGGCCCTAAACGACGTCTCCATCTCGTTCCGCGACAACGAGTTCGTGGCGATTCTGGGCCCGTCGGGCTCGGGCAAGACGACGCTTTTGAACGTGATGGGCGGCCTAGATCACTACGACTCCGGCGACATGATCGTCGACGGCATCTCCACCCACCGCTACAAGGATCGCGACTGGGACACCTTCCGCAACAACCGCATAGGGTTCGTGTTCCAGAGCTACAACCTCATTCCGCACCAGACTATTCTGCAGAACGTGGAGCTGGCGCTGACGCTCTCGGGCGTGGGGAAGGCCGAGCGCACCCGCCGCGCCAAGGAGGCCCTGGCGTCGGTCGGGCTGTCCGAGCACTTGAACAAGAAGCCGAGCCAGCTTTCGGGCGGTCAGATGCAGCGCGTCGCCATCGCCCGCGCGCTCATCAACGACCCGGAGATCGTGCTGGCCGACGAGCCCACCGGTGCGCTTGACTCCCACACCTCGGTGCAGATCATGGACCTGCTCACGCAGATCGCCAAGGACCGCCTGGTCATCATGGTCACCCACAACCCGGAGCTGGCGGCCGAGTACGCCACGCGCACGGTGAACCTCGCCGACGGCGTCATCCGCTCGGACACCGACCCCTATTTCCCCACGGAAGCGGAAATGCACGCCTCGCGCAAGCCCATCCGCAAGACCTCGATGAGCTTTCTCACGGCACTCGCGCTGTCGGCGAACAACCTTCTGACTAAGAAGGGCCGCACCATCATGACGGCGTTCGCCGGCTCCATCGGCATCATCGGCATCGCGGCCATCCTGGCGCTCGCCAACGGCGTGGACAACTACATCGAGCGCACCGAGGAAGACACCTTGTCGGTGTACCCGCTGCAGATCATGTCCACCGGTTTCGACATGACGGCGCTCATGGGCATGGCCGTCGATGGCGGAACGGGCGCTGTCTCTTATACACATCTGACGCTGCCGAC
>CABSMC010000082.1 GCA_902478715.1 uncultured Adlercreutzia sp. | reverse complement strand
AGGTGGCCGGGGAAGCGGCGGAAAGCGCGGAGAAGGCAGCGCGCAACAACGCCACCATGGCCGAGCTGACCGAGCTTGTGGCTCAGGTATCGGAATAAAGTCCGATCTCGGGTGATCCCAGGCCGATCCCAGCAGGTAAATCGCCTATTTTCGTATCGACAATAGGGGCGCGGTCGTTTATCATCCCAGTCATCAACTATTCGTCTTCTGGGGAAGGGCGCGCCCGTGTTCGAGTTTCTATCTTCGCCGTTCGGCCTGGTGGCTGTAGGCCTCGGTGTGCTGGCGGTGGCCGTGCTCGCCCTTTGCTTGTGGATCACGACTCTCGACCGCCGTATGCGCGGCATGGCCGACGGCCTGGAAACCGAGCGTCGCAAGGTGGCCGAACTGCAGATGGTCATCGGGCGCCGCGCCAACGCGGCCCGCAGCTACGGGAACCGGGGGAGGGCGGCAGCGCCCGCTCCCGCCCCGGCGCCCGTCGCTGCTGCTGCCCCGGCCGCTCCTGCTGGTGCGCCCATGTCCGCACGGGGTGCGGGAGCTCCGGTGCCGATGGGGGCATCCGGCGGCGCGGCTGTGCCCCCGCGGGGGTCCGTGCCGGCTTCCGCGGGGACCCCTGCGGGCGCGGTGCCCCGAGGACGTGGGTCGCGCCCCGCCCCGGCGGGAAGCGGGTGGACGCCCAGCAGCATTCCGATGCCGGCGCAGTCGGAGGTGGACGCCTGGGTGCAGGGCGCACCGGCGGTGCAGCAGCCCATCGTGGTGCCCGATCGCAAGATGTCGCGCAAGGCTCGTCGCGAGGCGGAGCGCGCCTTTGCCGCTCGCGCCGCTGCCGAGCTGGAGGCCCGCCAGGCTCGCCGAGCCCAGGAGGCCGCTGCGGCCCAGCGCTCTTTCGGAGCGGCGCCGGCCCGCGCCGCCGCTCCTGCGCGCCCCGCCGCAGCCGCCCGTCCTGCTGCGGGCGTTCCCGCCCAGGCCCAGGGCTTTGCCCCGGTGCAGCCCGCTTACGGCGCGCCTTCCGGCGCCCGCGCCCGCCACGCGCGCTAGGGGCCTTTCCGCCACGCGTGCCGGGGGTTTCCCGTTGCGCAATGTCCCCTCCAGCCTGAAAAGGCCCGCGCCGAGGATGCCCTCGGCGCGGGCCTTCTTGCGATACGGTTGATGCGTTGGGGCTTTCTACCCCTTGTAGGCTTCCTGGAACCGCGCGACGTCACGCTCGTAAATGACGAGCGTCGAGTCGGGCTCCTCCAAATAGAACGGCACGCCGGCCAGCTTCGGGTGGTTCACGAGAGCCGCCAGGGCATCGAAGCCGATCTTGCCCTCGCCGATGCGCGCGTGGCGATCCACATGGCTGCCGCGCTCGTGGGTGGCGTCGTTCAGGTGCGCGGCCTTCAGCTTGTCCAGGCCGATGGCGTGGTCAAACTGCTCCAGCACGCCGTCGAGGTCGCCTACGATGTCGTAGCCTTCGGCCCACACCCCGGCGCAGTCGAAGCACACGCCCACGTGCTCAGGACGGTCTACCTTGGCGATGATCGCGGCCAGCTGCTCGAAGCTCGTGCCTACCTGGGTGCCCTCGCCGGCCATGGTGTCCAGCAGCACGCAGGTCTTCATGGACGGTGTGATGATCTTGTTCAGGGCGTCGGCCACGTCGGTCAGCCCCTCTTCCACGTTGATGTCAAGGCGGCTGCCCGGGCGGATGAGGTACAGCGAGCCGTCCACCTCGGCCAGGCGTGCGAGGTCTTCCGAGTACACCATGAGGGCGAAGTCGCGCTCGTTCATCTTGTCCGTGGCGGGGTCGGCATCGTAGGGGGCGTAGGCCAGCGCGTCGTGGATGCCGTGCTCCTTCGCGAAGGCGAGGTAGGCGGCGACATCCTTCTCGTCGAGGGCCGCCTGCTCGCTGCCGCGCGGGCTGCGGGTGAAGTACTGGAAGGTATTCGCGTTGATGGACGCCGCCTCTTTGGCCATCTCCAGATAGCCGCGGCGCTTCGAGAGATGGCAGCCAATGGTCAGCATGGTGAGTCCTTTCGACAAAGAATTCTTGAAATTTGGTCACAAAATCGAGTTCTGGGTTTTGTAAGCCAGAAAATCATAGCTCTGGCGTTGGCGGGCATCCCCAATGCGCGCATTTGTTCAGTATTTCGTTGAGTTTCGGGCAATATCGGGTGATTTGGACGCATGGAAAAACCCAGAACTCGACTTTGTGACCAAAAATGGAGAAATCTTTGCAGGGCGACCCTTGCATAGCGGTCCTGCATGACGGCCCTTGCGGGCGCGCTTTGTGCGGGTTCTTTGGCGCTGCCGCGGTAGCCGAACATCTGACGGGGAGATGCTTGCTGCGAAACCGCCATCGCGCATAGGGTGCTGCAATGGTAGAATTGCGCTACCTCGAAAACACTCCTGAAATGTACCCAAGAGAGGTTTTGCCCCTATGGCACGATCCCCGCTCATACTCGACCGCTACCGCGTCATCGACCAGGCCGGCTCCGGCGGCTATGGCACGGTGGTGCACGCTTTCGACACGCATCTCAAGCGCGATGTGGCTATCAAGTGCATCGAGCTTTCCGAAGACGAGCTGGCCGCTGCGCGACTCGAGGCCCTCGAGGCGCGCATGGCGGCGGATTTGGAAGAGGTAGAAGCAGGGGCATCGGGCGCCGAGACGGGGGTCGCTGGCCGGAATGCGGGTCCGGACGCAGCCTCGGTCGCCGGTGCAGCCTCGGGCACTGGTGCAGCCTCGGGCGCCGCTGCGGGCGATCCTGCTGGCAGCTCGTCGGCGGATGCCTTCCCCGCCGACCCCGATTTCCTGGCGGCCCGCGACGAGCGCCGTCGACGTCGGTCCGCGACGGCGGCTGCTTCACGGCGTGTTGTCTCCGAGGAGGTGCCGCCCTGGGAAGAGTGGGACGATGCCGCCGCCGAAGAAGATGTGGAAGGCGAAGGGGAGTGGGAAGAGTCCCTTATCCCGTGGAACGCCTCCACGACCGACTTCGCCGGGCGCCGCAAGGGTCCGGCGCGCCTCACGGGTCGGGTGAGCCGCAAGACGCGCCACGCCCCCGAGGTGCCCTACGAGCCCCAGACCGTGGTAGAAGCGGCGCCCGACGCCACTGACGCGACCCCCGATGCCGAATCGGTGGACGTGCGTCATCTGCGCGGCGTGCGTGCCTCGCGGGTCATCGCCGAAGAGCCCGAGCCTGACGCCGAGGACGAGTTGGATCTGTTCGAGCACATTCCCGGCTTGGAAGAGGCCCGCTCCGTCGCGAAGCTGTCGGACACGAACATCGTCACGGTGTACGACTGCGCTGTGGAGGGCAGCTGCGCCTACGTGATCATGGAATACGTCGAGGGCAAGACGCTCGCGCAGATCATCGACGAGGTGGACGACGACATCACGCTGGATGTGGTGGCTGCCGTGTTCTCGGCCGTCTCCCATGCCTTGGAGGTGGCCCACGGCGAGCACACCCTGCATCTGGACATCAAGCCGGAAAACGTCATCGTGAACGGCAAGGGGCAGGCCAAAGTGGCCGACTTCGGTCTGGCCGCCCTCATGGACGCGACGGGTTCCGGCACCACCGGCGGCGGCACCATCGGGTACATGCCCTTGGAGCAGATGCGCCAGGAGCCGCTCGATGTGCGTACCGACGAATGGGCTCTGGCGAGCCTCACCTACGAGATGCTCACGGGTTCGAACCCGTTTTTCGCGGATGATCTGGACGCGGCGGAGGAGGCCATCGAAGAGGCGGAGCTCGTGCTGCCGTCGCTGTGCTGGGACGAGCTGGACGCCGAGGCCGACGAGGTCATGTTCGCCGCCCTCGATCCCGACATGGACGAGCGCTACGAGGATGTGACCGCCTTCGCGACGGCGCTCATGCCTTATCTGGGCAACGCCAAAAAGGGCAAGCGGGTGCTCGCCGACATCGTGAACGGGAAGGTGGAAGAGCCGGCTGCCGAGGAGCCGGAGCGCGTCTGGGAGCCCTTGCCCCCGCTCGTCGATCGCCTGGGGTTGCGCGGTGCCGCCATCGTGGGGCGCATCGTTGCCGCTGCGGCCGTGGCTTTGCTGGCGGCGGCGGGCATGGCGAACCTGCACCTCACCCCGGGTTCTGCTATGGGGCTCGCCACCGATGCTCCCATTGCCTACGGGGTCGTGATTGCCGTCTGCGCTCTCGTGGCTGTCATCAGGCCTTCTATCGGTGTCTTGTTCGGCTACGGAGCCTTTGTGGTGGGACTCGCCGGCGCGGGTGCCTGGGTGCCGGCGGTGCTGCTCACTGCGGCCACGGGCGCGTGGTGGTACTTCGTGGGGCGGCGTGGCACCGCCCAGGCCGTCTCGGCGCTCATGCAGCCGCTGTTCGGCTCTGTGGGTTTCGCGGCGGCCTCGCCGGTGACGTGCGGCGTGCTGCTGCCGGTGCTGCAGTCGGTCATCACGGCGGCCTTCGCCTTCGCGAGCGCCCTCATCATGGCCGGCTGCGGCTCGGTCGACATCATGAACTGGGACGCGGTCATGCACCTCGGTTTCTCGAGCAACCCGGCGGCAGGGTGCCTGGCGGTGGCGTCGCAGCCGGCCACCTGGGTCGTGGGCGCAAGCTGGGTCGCCGCCGCGGGCCTTTACAGCCTCTTGTGCGTGCGCGGCACCCGTGCCTTCGACATCGCCGGCTCGGTGGTGGCGGCCGTGGTGCTCATGCTCGGTGCGTGCGCGGCGGCTCATCTCGCTTCCTTCGGCGGCTCGTGGCTGCCCGCCCCGGCGGCGCTCCTCGGAGCGCTGGTGCCCGGCGTTCTCGGCATCCTGGCCGCGGTCATGAGCATCCCCGATCGCGCCCGCTGGGCCGAAGAAGAATGGTATGTGGAAGAAGAGAAGTAGGCCACTTCCCTGCAGGTCATAGTATACTGACAGCACCAATGACGAACCCACCTGCCGCGGCGCGAGCGGCGTAGGCGAAGAAGGCGAGATAGCGACCTATGAACATCGAAGAGCTGTACCATTTTCTGTTCGAGACCATGCCCGGCATCGGCATTCTGGTCGGTGGCGGTCTTGTGATCAGCATCATCGTGTGTTTCATTCTGGAGCGCAAGACGCGCAAGCAGTTCAAGAACCACGAGAAGACCGAAGACGACTGGTCGCTCTTCGATGACGATGACGAGGACGAGAGCTAAGTCGCAATATCCGGGAGATCAGTTTTCCCGATGATCTCGATGTCGTTCACATAAAACTCCATGCCGCTGTTAAGCTCATAGCAAGTCGAGGCGCATCGGGGGCAGTGCCAAGTGCTTCGGTCGTGCACATCCACGTGGAACACATGCCCGCAATCATCGCATTGGACCGTGAAGGGGACGCGGGTGAGGTGCAGCTTCGCCTCTGCCGCTATGGTGTCGCGGAGCATCCAGGCCAGCATGGTCTCGAACAGATCCTCAACGATGTCGCGACCATAGCCGATAGTGAGGTAAATGCCGCTTACTCGCACCGCGTTGGCTCGTGAGGCTTCCTCGAGCACAATGTCGGCCACATTGCGGCAAAGCGCCATCTCGTGCATGGCGTCCTCCTTTCGATGGGGCGGCGCAGAGCCGTGGGAAGGGACGGGACTGCGCCGCCAAAACGGCATCAGGGTGTTGGCCCTAGCGGATCATGAAGTGGTCGAAGCGGTACTTTGCCTTCATGTTGTAATCGTCAAGCAGGCTTTCCGGCAGTTGGAGAATCTTGTCGCGCAGATGCAAGGTACGGGCGCCGACGGGGCAGACCGTGCCGCATTGGCCGCACCGCACGCACGTGCCGTTTACCTCAGGGAATCCTTCGTCGTTCATCGTGATGGCGAAAAGGGGGCAGCGCTTCTCACACGAACCGCATTTAATGCAGGTGTCCTCGTTGTGCCGCAGCTCGTAGTGGCTCACGTGCTCGAACACATTGACGTTGGACGGGTCTTTCTTGGGGTTCTGCGCCATGGCGACATAGGCGCCCAAAATGTCGCAGCAATCGCCGTGGCAACTGCAGATGACCTCTGTTTTCTCGGAGTTGGCCACCTGAATCACCAGCCCGGCCTCCACACTGCGCTGCAAGATTTCCAACGCTTCCTGCTGGGTTATCTCTCGTCCGATGCCGTTTTCAATGTAGAACTCGGCTTCTTCGCCCAAGGTCAGACACGTCTCCAGGGGATGATCGCCCGGATCCTCTTCATTGGTGGCCTTATGGGAAAGTCGGCACTGGCAGGGGGAGACGGCAATCTTCTCGAACTTTGAGACAATGGCCTCCCAGTCGTCATAGGGAAGGGCAATGGAGCTGTCCCCCACCACTTCTCGCGAGCAGGGGATGGCGTTGTAGAAGCAACTTTGGGCGTTAAAGAGCTGGAAGCGAATGTCGGCACCGTAGGCATTGTTGTGGAGGTTCACGTACTCGCCCTGATTCTCCTCATACTTGTTCAGGTTGTATTCCCAAATGCCGTGGGCCTCTGCCAGCTGGTGATATTTCGCCTCGCCATCGGAGCGGGAGCGGAAAAGCAATCCTCGGGCGGAGAGATCCTCGCACAGAGCGGCGCATTCTTCTGCGGAGCGCCCTGACTTCTCTGCGTACTGGTCGGCGGTGAACATGACGCCCATGGGCATTTCCAGATAGGCCTGGGCATCTTCGGGCGTGAATAGGTGCATAACTTCCCCGAAGGCGGCATCGTGCAAGACGGATCCAAGGCCGTTCCCGTAGCCGTCGAAAAGAGCGCGAAGCTTCACATACACATTGGGAACCACTGTGCCGTCGGCCATGGTGTAGTCTTCGGTTTTCGAGTCGATCAGCGCCTGGCGTTTCTCATTCAGCTCCTCCAGAGACATTTGCTCGCCCGTGGGGATGATCCGCACCGTTTCTGCTGTCACCTCTTTGGGGCCAGAAGCGGCAGAGACCGTCTCAGCCCCGGTATCTGCGAGCTCGTCGACAGAGGGGTTGTCGCTGGCCTTCGGGGCGCAAGCGGCAAGGGTTCCGATCCCTGCTATGCCCATGCCCGCAAGAAAGCTGCGTCGTCCGAGCATCGTCATGTTCTTGTCCATTTCTTCCTCCTTCGTCTTCGGATGTTCCGATGAGGCCAGAGTAAGGGCACAGCATTGAAAACGTTCCTCCATGCCATGATGGAGTGATGAGGAATTGGGAAGGGCAATGTAAGTATTGCATTGCCGTGAGTGAGGCTGGAAAAATGTGGCAAGATAGGTGCGGTACCTGGGGAAGGGGGAGGAATTATGGCTCCAAAAGACGACCTTTCAAGAAGCGAGACGATCTTCGATCGATTTCGAGAGGCGGTTGTCCTGGCGAAATCGCTGAATTTCAACGTTGCCTCCGCATTGCTTCATATTTCCCAACCGACGCTCACGCGGCATATAGCGAATCTCGAACGGGAGCTGGGGTTCAAGCTCTTCACCCGTTTTCCCATGGCGCTCACCCCGGAAGGTCAGTACTTCATCGCAGCCACTGAGAAGCTCATCGCTGATTACGACAAGGTCATCGCCCAATGTCGAGACATGGCCAAGCGCTCCCAGGAGGCCATCGTGATCAACATGGTTTTCGCTTCGTCGAGCCTGTGGGGCAATCTGGTTCATCACGCTGTTTCGCAGTTTCACGGCCGTCATCCCGAATTGCCCATGCCCTGCTTCTTCCAAAATCGGGCGATTCCCATCGACGCCTCTGTTTTCTCCGGCGAGTCCGATGCGGGAATCGTCTTTCGCGAACCGAGCCTCTTGCCCGACGGCTGCGCGTGCCAGCTGCTGGCCGAGTTCCCCTTGGCGGTGTACTTTTCCGGCGACAGCCCCCTCAATGGTTGCGAGAGGGTCACCTTGGAAGATCTGTCGAGCCAGCATCTTCTCTGCCCGACCAGCCCGCAGCTTCGGGCCACGTTCGATGGGGCCGTTGACGTCTTCCGCCGCAATGGCTGCGTGCCGCGTTATCGGGTGCGGGAGGTGGACGAATTCGGCAGTGTGCCCTTTTTGCTGGCAGAGGACGAGTTCGTGTTCGGAAATGCCCAGGGAGGCGCTGCGTTGCCTGTGACGTCGCCTTTGGGCGGACGTCCTCTGGCGGCGGAGAAGAACAGCTATCCGGTGTACCTGATCTATCGAACCGACTCGCGCAAGCCCTCCTTCAATGAATTCGTGCAGCTGTGCCTCGATGCGGCCCGGGAGGTGCCGCGCGGTGAGGAGTGAGCGATCCTCGCCTCTCCGACGGTTTGTGCAGATGATGCGCAAGGTCTGGTCGACAGGGATGCCGTGAGGCGCGGAAGCGGTGCCGGCCTTGGGGTGACATTCGCGCCTTCTGTCTCCCAGCGGCCCAGAAATTTACCGTATTCTCGCGAGTTGGTCGGCACGGATTATTCCTTGCGATATACTGGGGCAACTCGCTAAAGCAACCCTGAAGACGAAGGACTTCCCATGCTTGATGCCAAATACGTACGTGACCATCTTGACGAAGTGGCCGAGAACATGGCCAACCGCCATGCCTCCTTCGACGCCGATGAGTTCACGGCCCTCGACGAGGCGCGTCGCGCGGCCATCGCCGCCGAGGAGGCGCTGCAGACCGACCGCAATCGCATCTCCAAGGAGATCGGCTCCCTCATGGCCGCGGGCAAGCGCGAGGAAGCTGAGGCCGCGAAAGAGTCGGTGCGCGCCATCAACGAGCAGCTGGAAGCTGCCAGTGCCGTCCGCGAGGAGGCGGATGCGGCCATGGAGGCGCTCATGATGGCCATCCCGAACCTCACGGATGCCACCACGCCGGTGGGCGAGGATGAGGACGACAACCCGGAGGTGCGTCGCTGGGGCACCCCGCGCGACTTCGCCGCCGAGGGCTTTACGGCCCAGGCCCACTGGGATCTGGGGCCGGCCCTCAACATCATCGACTTCGAGCGCGGTGTGAAGCTGGCCGAGAGCCGCTTCTACGTGCTGGGCGGCGCCGGCGCCCGTCTCGAGCGCGCGCTCATCGCCTTCATGTTGGATCAGCACACCTCCCGCGGCTACAAGGAGTGGTGGGTGCCGGCGCTCGCCAACGCCGCCACGCTCACGGGCACGGGCCAGTTGCCGAAGTTCGAGGAGGACCTCTTCCACACCACCGAGGGCCTCTACCTCATCCCCACGGCCGAGGTGCAGCTGACGAATCTGCACGCCGGGGAAGTGCTCGACGCCGATTCGTTGCCGCTGCACTACTGCGCCTTCACCCCGTGCTTCCGCGAGGAGGCGGGAAGTGCGGGCCGCGATACCCGCGGCATCATTCGCGTGCACCAGTTCTCCAAGGTGGAGATGGTGAAGTTCGCCACCCCCGAGACCGGTTTCGACGAGCTGGAATCCATGGTGGAAGACGCCGAGAACATCCTGCAGCAGCTGAAGCTGCCCTATCGCGTCATCAGCCTGTGCACCGGCGACATCGGGTTCTCCTCCGCGAAGACCTACGACGTGGAAGTGTGGCTGCCCAGCTACGGCGCCTACAAGGAGATCTCCTCCTGCAGCTGCTGCACCGATTTCCAGGCCCGTCGCGCCAACATCAAGTACCGCGACCCGGCCAACTTCAAGGGCAGCCGCTTCGTGTACACCCTGAACGGGTCGGGCCTGGCCGTGGGCCGCACTATGGCCGCCGTCATCGAGAACTACCAGAATCCCGACGGCACCATCACGGTGCCCGAGGTGCTCGTTCCCTATATGGGCGGCAAGACGGTGATCGGGCCGGAAGAGGTCTAAAGAGCCATGGAAGAGCAGTCGCCGGCGGCGGCCGCGCCGACCGGTTCCGGCGGCCGGC
>CABSMC010000081.1 GCA_902478715.1 uncultured Adlercreutzia sp. | reverse complement strand
ACTATATCAAGAACATGATCACCGGCGCTGCTCAGATGGACGGCGCTATCCTGGTTATCGCTGCTTCCGACGGCCCCATGGCCCAGACCCGCGAGCACATCCTGCTCGCCCGTCAGGTGGGCGTGCCCTACATCGTGGTCTTCCTGAACAAGTGCGACATGGTCGACGACGAGGAGCTCATCGAGCTCGTCGAGATGGAAGTTCGCGAGCTGCTCGACAGCTACGAGTTCCCGGGCGACGACACCCCGATCATCCGCGGCTCCGCTCTGAAGGCCCTGGAGGGCGACAAGGAGTGGCAGGAGAAGGTTTGGGAGCTCATGGAGGCTGTGGACTCCTACATCCCGACCCCCGACCGCGACGTCGACAAGCCGTTCCTGATGGCTGTCGAGGACACCATGACCATCACCGGCCGCGGCACCGTTGCCACCGGCCGTGTGGAGCGCGGCGTGCTCCATGTGAACGACCCGCTGGAGATCGTGGGTATCCGCGAGACCCAGAACACCGTTTGCACCGGCATCGAGATGTTCCGCAAGCTGCTCGATGAGGCCCAGGCCGGCGACAACATCGGCTGCCTGCTGCGCGGCATCAAGCGCGAGGAGATCGTCCGTGGCCAGGTTCTCTGCAAGCCCGGTTCCGTGACCCCGCACACCGAGTTCGAGGGCCAGGTCTACATCCTGACCAAGGAAGAGGGCGGCCGTCATACCCCGTTCTTCGATGGCTATCGTCCGCAGTTCTACTTCCGTACCACCGACATCACCGGTGTGGCGCACCTCCCCGAGGGCACCGAGATGGTTATGCCGGGCGACAACGTGACGATCAAGGGCGAGCTCATTCACCCCATCGCCATGGAAGAGGGCCTGAAGTTCGCTATCCGCGAGGGTGGCCGTACCGTGGGCTCTGGTCGCGTGACCAAGATCTTCAAGTAAGTCCTTCTTACTGAGTGATTTCGCGGGGCCTGTCTTTTGCGAGGCAGGCCCCGCCCCCTGCGCTTCATGTGTATGATCAACCCTGCGTTTCGCTTTATAGGTAAAAGGAGAATTCATGCGTACTCTGGTCACTCTGGCCTGCACCGAGTGCAAGCGCCGCAACTACACGACCAAGAAGAACAAGCAGAACAATCCTGACCGCATCGAGCTCAAGAAGTACTGCAAGTGGTGCAACGCCCACACGGTGCACAAAGAGACCCGATAAGAGGTTAAGGAAGAAACAGGCATAGGCCAGTAGCTCCAATTGGTAGAGCGGCGGTCTCCAAAACCGCATGTTGGGGGTTCGAGTCCCTCCTGGCCTGCCAGCTTGTTTTCGTGAGCAGCCTAGAGGCTGCTTTTTTGGCGATTAGACAAGAGACTTTCCATAAGGAATTCCATGGCAAAGAAATCCAAGACACAGAAGGCCAAGGCCTCCGCTGCCCGTCAGCAGCGCAAGGCCAACCGCGAGCTGGAAGAGCAGAACCCGACTCCCGTTGCCGAGGCGACGGAAGAGAAGAAGGGCGGCCTGTTCAAGAAGGGCTCCGAGGACAAGTCTGCGTCTTCCAACGATACCGCGAAGTCCTCCAAGAAGGACGACAAGCCGAAGAAGAAGCGCTTCCAGTTCTTCCGTGACGTGAAGTCCGAGATGAAGCGCGTGACGTGGCCGACCCGCACCGATGTGCTCCGCTGGAGCGGCGTCGTGGTGGTGGCCCTGCTGTTTTTCGGCATCTTCGTGGCGTTGCTGGATAACGTGATTATCACGCCGCTGCTCGTGTTCATCTCTGGGATTGGGGCGTAATCGATGGCTAAGAAATGGTACGTGCTGCACACCTACTCGGGCTACGAGAACAAGGTGAAGTCGAATCTCGAGCAGCGCATCGAGGCCATGGGTCTCGAGAACAACGTCTTCGGCATCGAGATCCCCACGGAGATGGTCACCGAGATCAAGGAGGGCGGCCGTCGCGTGGAGAGCGAGAAGAAGGTGTTCCCGGGCTACGTGCTCGTCCGCATGGAGCTGGACGACCGCAGCTGGGCCGCCGTTCGCAACACGCCGGGCGTCACCGGTTTCGTGGGCAGCCAGGGCAACCCCCAGGCGCTGACCCGCGACGAGTACAACAAGATCATGAAGCGCACGAGCCGCGAGGCTCCGAAGAAGACCTCCACGAACCTCGAGGTCGGCCAGTCGGTGAAGGTGACCCACGGTCCTCTCGCCGAGTTCGACGGCACGATTTCCGAGGTCATGCCCGATGCGGGCAAGGTCAAGGTCATGGTCTCCATCTTCGGCCGCGAGACCCCCGTCGAGCTTTCCTTCGACCAGGTGGCCAAGATCTAATTTTGCAAGCACTTTGACTCGATCGCCGTGCCCGCGTGGACCGGGGCTTCTCGCGGCCTTCGAGTTTTGAGTGATAGAGAAGTAAACGTCGATTCATCTGAAAGGTAGTCACAGATGGCTGACAAGAAAGTCACTGGATTTGTAAAGCTGCAAATCCCCGCCGGCGCTGCCAACCCGGCCCCGCCGGTAGGCCCGGCCCTTGGCGCCCAGGGCGTCAACATCATGCAGTTCTGCCAGGCGTTCAACGCCCAGACGCAGGACCAGGCCGGCACCATCATCCCGGTCGAGATCACGGTGTACGAGGACAAGTCCTTCACCTTCGTGTGCAAGACCCCGCCCGCGGCCGTGCTCATCAAGGAGAAGCTCGGCATTAAGAGCGGCGCCGCCATTCCGCAGATTCAGGTGGCCGGCACGCTGACCGAGGATCAGCTCCGCGAGATCGCCGAGATCAAGATGCCCGACCTGAACGCCAACGACATCGAGGCGGCCATGGAGATCGTGGCCGGCACCGCCCGCTCCATGGGTGTGCGCATCGAGGGCCGCGAGATGAAGAAGAAGTACGTGCCCAGCCGCAAGGTTGCCGCCATGCTTCAGGGCAAGGCCGTCGACTAAGTTTGATTCAACAGTGGAAGGGTGAGAAGCGCCCGCCATTACCACGAAAGGAAATGCAATGACTAAGCATGGAAAGAAGTACGTTGAGGCCGAGAAGCAGATTCCGGCCGAGCCGGTGAGCCCCCTGGCCGCTATGAAGCTGCTGAAGGAGATCTCCGTGGCCAACTTCGACGAGACGGTGACCGGCGACTTCCGCCTGGGCATCGATACCCGTCAGGCCGACCAGCAGCTGCGCGGCACCGTGAGCCTGCCCAACGGCTCCGGCAAGACCGTCCGCGTGGCCGTCTTCGCCGAGGGCGCCGCTGCCCAGGCCGCCGAGGAGGCCGGTGCCGACATCGTGGGCACCGACGAGCTCATGCAGCAGATTCAGGCCGGCGAGTTCAACTTCGACGCCGCTGTGGCCACGCCCGATCAGATGGGCAAGGTCGGCCGTCTCGGCAAGATCCTCGGCCCCCGCGGCCTCATGCCCAACCCGAAGCTCGGCACCGTCACCAACGACGTGGCGAAGGCCATCAAGGAGCTCAAGGGCGGCCGCGTGGAGTACCGCGCCGACCGTTACGGCATCGCGCACGTCGTCCTCGGCAAGGTGAGCTTCACCCCCGAGCAGCTCGCCGAGAACTACGGCGCGGTCTACGACGAGATCCTTCGCATGAAGCCCGCCGCGGCCAAGGGCAAGTACGTCAAGTCCATCACCGTGTCCGGTACCATGACTCCCGGTGTTTCCGTGGACTCCTCCGTGACCCGCGCCTACACCGAGTCCGCCGAGTAAATCGACGATTCTCTATCGAAGAGCAAGGGCCCCGCTTCGGCGGGGTCCTTTTGCGTGTTGGGACATTCTGCGAGCGCCATGCAGGTTGTTCCGTAGGGGCCGACCTTGGTCGGCCCTCCCGACAGGATTGATCTTGCTTGCGGTGAGGGGAGACCGAGGTCGCCCCCTACGGGTCAGCCTGCGAATGCTTCTTTACTCCCCGAAGAAATCTGTGCTGATGCGCTCGTAGAAGGAGGCGCCGTCGGCGCGCAGGAGCGTGACGTCGAAGGGCGCGCACTGCACGTATATCTTCCGCAGGGGCGCGTCGAACGGAACGATATCGCCGTCGACGAACAAGGTCGCCTCGCGGAACTCGTCGGTGTCGTCGAAGCCTACCTCGATAACGTCGCTGGCATCGGTGACCACGGCGCGGGAACGCAGGGTATGGGGAGCGAGCGGCACGGCGATCATGCCCTTGAAGCCGGGGGAGACCAAAGGGCCGCCGGCCGAGAGCGCGTAGGCCGTCGAGCCGGTGGCCGTGGAGACGACGAGGCCGTCGCCGCGCATGCGGGCCACGTCCACCCCCGAGACGTTCAGGGTCAGCTCGATGATGCGTCCCATGGCACCGCGGGTGATGGCCGCCTCGTTCAGGGCGAAGAACTGCCGTGCGCCGGAGAGCCCCCGGCCGTTGACGCCGAAGCGACCCGGGACGGGCGTCCAGGGGGCGCCTTCGGTCTCCCCGGGCCTGCGAACCGAAGGAGGGGTGGCGGCGCTCGGCTTCGCGTTCACGTCGGGCCTGTCCCAGACGGCGCCTTCTCCGGCCCCGTTCGCCTCCCCGTACGGATCGTGCTCGCCTTCGCAAACCACCTCGATGGAGAGAATGCTGCGGCGCTCGGCGCGCAAGTCGCCGGCCAGGGCCTCGGCCACGAGCGGCACCACGCCATCGGTATCGGCATTGGCGAGAAACCCCAGCCGTCCGAAGTTGATGGGCAGGATGGGAACCTGGCGGTCATGGAGCAGGTGTACGGTATGCAGCACGGTGCCGTCGCCGCCGAGCACGACGACCAGCGCCAGCTGCCCGGGCAGCTGCGCGCGCACTTCGCGGCGTCCCGCATCGGTGCCCAGCGATGAGGAATCGACGAGCAGCGCCTCGATTCCCTGGCTCGTAAGATAGGCGGTGAGCAGCAGCGAGGCGTCAACAGCTTGCGGGTTGGAGTTATTGCGTACGACAAGTATGTGCATGGGGCTCTGCTTTCCGAGTTTGCTATGATAGATGAATTATACCGCTCATCATCGAAGAGTTCGCCCATGTCCGACAAGCTCCAACGAGCCCGTCATATACGCCCGAATCCGCCCGACCCGACGGATGGGAGTGCTGCGCCTTTGGGCCGCCACGGCCGGCCGTCGGCGAGCGGCGACGGCGACGCGCCCCAGGCCCAGGGAGCCCCCCGCAACAACCCGCGGGCGAACGCTGAGGCGCGCATTCCCGCCCGCGGTCGCCATCGCGGCGTGGACAAGACGCTCCTGCGTCCTCCGACCGACCCGGGCGCCACAGGGCTCATTCCCGTCGTCGGCTCCCATGCGGGCCTCGACCGCACCATCCCCGGCGCCACCGCCGAGGGGTCCATCCGCCAGCAGGAGGTGATCGTCGCCGAGGCCGCCGAGGACGAGGTCGCGAACCGGGGCGGCGAGGGCAGCGGCGCGCTGTCGGCCGAATCGGTGGGGGCGAGCGCGGCCCTCATTTCCATCTGCGTCATTATCTCCCGCATCACCGGCTTCGCCCGCACCTGGGCCATGGCCTTCGCATTGGGCTCCACCTTCGTCTCCAGCTCCTACCAGGTGGCGAACAATCTGCCGAACATGCTCTACGAGCTGGTCATGGGCGGCATGCTCATCACGGCGTTTCTGCCGGTGTACCTCTCGGTGAAAAAGCAGCTCGGCGACAGGCGAGGCAACGAGTACGCATCGAATCTGCTCACCATCGTCGTGGCGCTGCTCGCTATCGTCTCGGTGCTCTGCATGGTGTTCGCCGGACAGATCATCTACACCCAGAGCTTCTACTCGAACCAGGACGAAATGGCGCTCGCAGTGTTCTTCTTCCAGTTCTTCGCCATCCAGATCGTCTTCTACGGCGCCTCGTCTATCGTGTCAGGCCTTTTGAACGCGAACCGCGAGTACTTCTGGTCCTCCTTTGCGCCGGTGTTCAACAACCTCATCGTCATCGCCTCGTTCATCTTGTATGCCATCATCGCTCAAACCGACCAGAATCTGGCCTTCCTCGCCATCGCCATTGGCAATCCGCTCGGCGTCTTTGTGCAGATGACCTTCCAGATTCCGGCCTTGAAGAAGGTGGGCATCCGTCTGCGGCCGCGTATCGATTGGCACGACCCGGCGCTGGCCGACACGCTGCGCCTCGGCGCGCCGGCGGTGTTCGTCACCGTGTGCTCGTTTGCCACGGTGTCGGCCCAGAACGCCGCCTCCTACGTATTCGCCGACAACGGCCCTTCGGTCATCGCCTACGCGCGGCTGTGGTTCACGTTCCCGTACTCGTTCCTCGCGGTGCCCGTGACCACGACGCTGTTCACGGAGCTCTCGGACATGCAGGCCGACGGGAATACTCGCGGCGTCGTCGCCGGCATCATCGACGGCACGCGGCAAATTCTCTTTCTCATGATCCCCATGGCGCTTTACCTCGTGGTGTTCTCTACACCGCTCGTGACGCTGTACCATATCGGCGCGTTCACCGCCGATGCCATCGGGCAGATCGCGAGCTATCTGGCTGTCATGGCCGTGGCGCTGCCGTTCTACGGGGTGAACGCCTACCTGAACAAGATCTTCAGCTCCATCCGGCGCATGGGGGTCTTCTCGGTCATCAACTTTGTCGCCGTGGCAGCCCAGGTGGCGGTCACGCTGGGGGCGGCCTGGGCCTACCAGCAGGGGCTGGACGTGACGCTGGAGTCCATCGCGGCCTCGACCATCGTCTCCTATGTGATCGGCGACGTGATCGCCTTCGCGTACCTGCGGCGTCACTTCGGCCCCATGGGGCTCGGCGCGGTGATGCGCTCGTTCTTCGTGGCGCTCGCCTTGGGCGGCGCGGGGGCTGTGGTGGGCTACGGAGTGCTCGTGGCGCTTACGCTCGGCTTCGGGCCCATGGACGGCAGCGTCGCCCGCGCCTTCGCCTACGTGGTCGCCGGCGGCCTGGCGGCCCTCGCCGTGACGTTCGGCCCTGCCGTGCGCGGCAACTGGCCCGAGGCGTCGTTTATCTCCGGTGCAGTGCGGAAGGTCGCCCGGAAGCTGAAGCGGTAACAACGAGAAAGCGTGATTCCATGGCAGTGAAGTTGAAGTCTCCGGCTCAGATCGAGGCCATGAAGGAGGCGGGTCGCGTGTCAGCGCTGGCGCTGCGGCGTGTGGGCGAGGCGGTCGAGCCCGGTATCACCACCGCCGAGCTGGACGCCATCGCCGAGAAGGTCATCCGCGCCGAGGGCGGCATTCCCGCCTTCAAGGGCTACGGCGGCTTCCCCGGCTCCATTTGCGCCTCGGTGAACGATGCCGTCGTGCACGGCATTCCCTCGAGGAAGCTCGTCCTGCGCGAGGGGGACATCATCTCCATCGACACCGGCGCCATCGTGGACGGCTGGGTGGGCGACAACGCCTGGACGTACCCGGTGGGGAAGGTGGCGCCCGAGGTGCAGCGCCTGCTCGAGGTGGGGGAGCGCTGCATGTGGGAGGGACTCGACAACGCGCGTCCCACCAAGCGCCTCGGCGATATCGGGCACGCGGTGCAGTCGCTGGCCGAGGCGGCCGGCTACTCGGTGGTGCGCGACTATGTGGGCCACGGCATCGGCCGCGAGATGCACGAGGATCCGAACGTCCCGAACTTCGGGCGTCGTCGCACGGGGTTGAAGCTTTTGCCGGGCATGGTGCTCGCCATCGAGCCCATGGTGAATGCGGGCACCCGCAAAGTGAAGCAATGCTCTGACGGCTGGCTTGTGCGCACCCGCGACGGGAAGCCCTCGGTGCACTTCGAGAAAACCGTCGCCATCACCGAGGACGGCCCGGTCGTCCTCACCACCGAGGAGGGGCATCCGCGGCCCGTGTAGGCTTATGCCCCCTTGCGCTCGTTGGCGGCCTCCACGAAGGCGCGGAACAGGGGATGGGGGTTAGTGGGGCGGCTCTTGAACTCGGGGTGGGCTTGGCTGGCGACGAAGAAGGGATGGTCGGGCAGCTCGATCATCTCCACCAGGCGCTCGTCGGGGGAGAGGCCCGAAATCACGAGACCCCCTTCCACAAGGGCGTCGCGATAGGCGTTGTTCACCTCGTAGCGGTGGCGGTGGCGCTCGTAGACGATGGGCTCGCCGTAGGCCGCTGCCGCGCGGGTGCCGGGCACCACCTTGCAGGGATAGGCCCCGAGGCGCATGGTGCCGCCCTTGTCTTCCACGTCCTCCTGCTCGGGCATGAGGTCGATGACGAGGGGCGTCCCCTCCGGTGCCGCGTCGGCGAACTCGGCGGAAGTGGCGCCTTCCAGGCCGCACACGTCGCGGGCGAAGGAGCAGACGGCCGCCTGAAGCCCCAGGCAGATGCCTAGAAACGGCACATTGTTCTCGCGGGCGTAGCGGGCGGCGGCGATCTTGCCCTCGAAGGCGCGGGCGCCGAAGCCGCCCGGCACGAGGATGCCGTCCATGGCGCCGAGCACTTTCTCAGCGTTCTTGTCGGTGAGCTCCTCGCCGTCGATGAGGTGCACGTTCACGTGGCGCCCCGTTGCGATGCCGGCGGCCACGAGGGCCTCGTTGATGGAGAGGTAGGCATCCGGCAGGCTCACGTACTTGCCCACCACGGCGATGTCCAGCTCGCCTGAACAGGCGTCCTTCGCCTTCAGGAAGGCGCGCCAGGGAGCGAGCTTGATTTTGCGGGGCGCGAGTCCCATCTTCGCCAGGGCCGAGATGTCGAAACCCTGCTCGTAGAGGCTGATGGGCACCTCGTAGATGGACGGGGCGTCGGGGCAGGCGAGCACGTCGTCAGTGTCCACGTCGCAGAACAGCGCGATTTTCTCGCGCACCCCATCGGTGATCTCGTGATCGGACCGGCACACGATGAAGTCCGGCTGCACGCCCAAGGATCGCAGCTCCTTTACCGAGTGCTGGGTGGGCTTCGTCTTCACCTCGTGGGCTGCGGCGATGTACGGCACGAGCGTCACGTGGACGAACAGCACGTTGCCCGGCCCCATCTCCTTCTTGAACTGGCGCGCCGCCTCAATGAAGGGCAGGCCCTCGATGTCGCCGATGGTGCCGCCGATTTCCGAGATGACGATGTCGGCGCCGGACTGCTCGGCCGCGCGGCGGATCCGCTCCTTGATGGCCTCGGTCACGTGCGGGATGACCTGCACGGTGCCGCCGAGGAAGTCGCCGCGCCGCTCGCGGGCGATGAGCGTCTGGTAGATGGAGCCCTGGGTGAAGTTGCTCTCGCGGGAGAGGTTCTCGTCGATGAAGCGCTCGTAGTGGCCGAGGTCTAAATCGCCCTCGTGGCCGTCCTCGGTGACGAACACCTCGCCGTGCTGGAAGGGGCTCATGGTGCCCGGGTCAACGTTCAGGTACGGGTCCATCTTCTGCATGGTCACCTTGTAGCCGCGCGCCTTCAAAAGCTGGCCCAGCGAGGCGGCGGTGATGCCCTTGCCCAGCGACGAGACGACGCCTCCGGTAACGAAGATGTGCTTGGCCATACGAGTCTCCTTATCATTGCGAGCGAATCTCTTGCCATGGGGCAGCGCGCCTGTTACGGGCTCCGGGCATAAAAAATGCGCCCGAAGCCGCGCGCCCGCGCAACTTCCCAACGCTTATCCAGCATAGTCCCGAAATGTTTCCAACAGGAAACGGATTTACGGGGTATTTCTTCCGCCGTGGCTTTCTTATGTTGCTTCAGTCCTACGGCTTCTCGCGTCTTTCCGAATTCCCATGGCTTTCCTCCGGCGTCGCGGGCCTTTCCTGTGTTGGAGAGCGCTTTGTCTTCCGTTTTCGGATTTCGCGCAGAAAATGCCAGTTCTGTCTCTTATACACATCTGACGCTGCCG
>CABSMC010000080.1 GCA_902478715.1 uncultured Adlercreutzia sp. | reverse complement strand
CACCTCGGCCGCATGCAAGGCATCGGCGCACCACCCGTCCAGAAGGCGCAGGCCCTCTCGCACGTCCTCGCTGTCTTCGCCGAAAGGAGCGCAGGCGAACTGGCGACTCGCAGCCTGCTCGGCCACCGATGCGACATTCGGCTCAACGTACAGCAACTGGGAGGCGACGGCGAAACACACTTCGGCCCGTGCTAACTCATCGGAATTGAAGGGAGTGTTCATGGGAGACACCTCAAAAAAGAAAGGGCGGGGCACCGGGCAAATCGGGAGGGAGGGGGGTGAATCTGTCCGGTGCCCGCCTCAACGTGGGATTATACAGAATTGGAGAGCATTCTTCTCGGTATTGGAAAGGTTCATGAAAGGGGCACAGATCTTGCCGTTTCGGATTGATTCGCGCACCGACCCGCGCCCCTCGTAACCCTTTCGAACCGAGGTGACCGCTTTCCGAGAAGCGCTACAGCTCCTCTTCGAGATTGACCACCGAACCGGTGCCCGAGCCCGACTTCTGCGCATTGCGATGAGGCGTCAGGATCAAGTTGGGATCCGTCGTGTCGGCAGGCAGCGGCTCTACCTCGACGTCGCCCTCGCCGTACTTCTCGATCATCTCCTCGCGGGTGCCGAAGTCCAGCGCGCGCATGGGACAACCGGTCACGCAGATGGGCTTGCCACCCGCTTCAATCTCGTCCTTGCACATATCGCACTTGAGCATGTAGCCCTCTTCTTCCCCGAAGGTGGGGGCGCCGTAGGGGCAGGCCGTCTCGCAGGTCTTGCAGCCGATGCACACGTCGTGATCAGTCCACACGATGCCGGTCTCCTCGTCCTTCTGCATGGCGCCGGTCGGGCAGTTCGCCACGCAAGCCGGGTTCGTGCAGTGGTTGCAGGCCAGCGAGACGAAGTAGCCGAACACGCCTTCAGGCACGTAGTGGCCAGCCTCGGTAGGCTTCCAGGAGCCGCCCTGGTAGTTGTATACCTTACGATAGAGATTGTTCACCGGCAGCTTATAGGTCTCCTTGCACGCAACCTGGCAGGTCTTGCAGCCGGTACACACATCGGAGTTGAAATGAAATGCATACTGAGTCATAGCGCACCTCCCCTATTCCTCGATGCCCACAGGCATGACGATAGGCGTGTTCTTATCGGGGTCTAACGTAAGCGGTCCGTCGTACTTCTCCACCTGCACGAGCGTGCCCGTCCACGACTGGGACGCCTCGCCAGAGGATTTGGGAGCCTGAAGAATGTTCGGATCGCCACCCAAGTCAATGCCCGACTCCTCGTCGATGCGCAGCCAGGCTCCATCCTGCAACGCAACCGCGCCCGGAACGATGGTGGGCAGCACTTTAGCGGGACGCAGCACCTTGCCATGGGGGCTTGTCATGAGCACCAAATCACCCGTCTCGATGCCGCGAGCCTCTGCATCAACCACACTCATGAAGCACTCCTGCGGGAAGGCCTCACGCAGCGAGACAACGTTGTCGTTCACCGTGTGAGCGCGCCGCAGGGAGTGAGGTGTCCACAGCAGCAGCGGGAACTCCTCAGTCTGAGTGCCGGCGCCCTGCTCCGGGTCGCCGATCTGCCATTTCGCAATGGGCGAAATGGTAGAGAAGCCCACCGAGTTAATGTAAGCAGCCAGGCCAGCACAGTAGATCTCGAACTTGCCGGTGGATGTGGCCAGCGGATTGGCTTCAGGATCGGCGTAGAACGCCTTATAGGGCACGCTGGTGAGCGCATCGCCTTTGGTACGCGGGATTTTGAAGAAGCCACGCTCTTTGAACTCTGCCACGGTCATGAGACCCTCCTGAGGCTCGCCGTCCACGCCGAGCTCATCGATGTCAGCTTGGCTCACGGTGAGCAGTGGGGCATAAGCCATAGTGTCGTGATCGGTCATGTACATTGCCCCGGACAGCGAGCTATAGGTGCGCTCGGCATCGGTCATGGTATTGGCAGCTGAGGGATCCACGTCGAAGCGCTTCGCCAGCTCCTCTGCGATATAACCCTCGGGTTGCGACTCGAACAGAGGCTCCATAATGCGATCGGCCCAGTACACCGTATCGGAGTTGTTCATCCAGGCGATATTCCCCTTCTCCCACCAGGTGGCCACGGGCAACACAATGTCACAGTACTGGCGCGAGGGATCAAAGAAGGGATTCGCGCCCCAAACGAAGTCCACCTTGCGGAACACCTCGATACCCGCATTCGCGTTGGGCAGCGAGTTCAGGGAGTTCTGATAGGCGCCCGAGTAAATGACGTGGATATCGATGGGCTTCTTGCCGCCGGGCCACACGTCGCGGCCGTAAGCGCCTTCCAGAATCGACTGCCAGCACTCGGAATGGTCGATCTTCTCCCACGAGGCGGGATCCTCAATCTCGGCCCAGTTCGGGGTGGACATGAGCAGCGGCGGTGTCAGCGGGTTTACGGGGTTTTTGCCCGCGCCGTTGGATGAATCGCCGGCCATACAGTAGGGCGTGGCAGACATGCCTTCGTGCAGGCCCACCCACGAGGCATAGTTGCCCGGCGTGCCGAGGCCGCCGTGCATCATGGCCAGAGTGTAGAAGGCCTGGGCAAACATCTCGCCTGCGGGAATCTTGGTGGTGGACTGGCCAGCGAAGAAATTCACCTTTTCGGTACCCGCGATCTCCTCGGCCAGTCGACGGATGTCGGCCGCCGGCACGCCGCAGATAGCCTCAGCCCACTCGGGGGTCTTCGGCTCCTTGTCGTAGGTGCCCAGCACATAGTCTTTGAAGTTATCCTTCGGGTCGGCCCCCTCGGGCATGTGCTCGGCATCGAAGCCCACGCAGTACTTGTCAAGAAATGCCTGATCCTGCAGATTGTTCTCGATCATATGGTAGGCCATGCCGATGCAGAAAGCCGTGTCGGTACCAGGAACAATGGGCACCCACTCATCAGCTACAGCCTGGGCCGTCTGGTTCAGCCACGGCTCCACGATGATGACCTTGCCACCCTCTCGCTTGGCATAGTCGAGCTGATAGGCGGTGTTGCCACCCTTGTTGGCCATCCAGTTGTTGCCAAAGTGGAAGTGTAGCTGGCTATCTTGAATGGCAAGCGAATCGGGGGCGGCCAGCATACCGCCGGTCATGAGCATCTCCGGCAGCGGCCAGGAGCCGAGCGAGACGGTGCCCATGTCGTGGTGCACTGCGCCGCCCATAACATTCAACAGGCAGACAACCGGATCGAAATAGGTATCTCCGATGTCATCATAACCGGCACACAAAATGGAGCGAGGGCCGTAATTGTCGTAAGCTTTCTTCATCTCGGCGGCAATGTAGTCGAGCGCCTCATCCCAGCTGATGCGTTCCCATTCATCTTTGCCGCGCATTCCGCCGTTGGGATTGTCGGGGCTCCAGCCCTTACGCTTCATGGGGTACTTGATGCGCGCCGGCGAGGTCATGTTGCTGACCTGGGCGCGGCCGCGCGGGCAGGCACGGCGCTGCGGCACCTCGATGGAATCCTCGTCCTGCTCGTCGGTGCGGATTTTCAGCGGCACACCATCTTCCACATACACCTTTAGCAGGCAACGCGATGATCCACAGCTGCAGTTGTTCATACACGCGCCCGTTAGCCACGCGCCCGTCTCCTCAGCAGGTGCATCGCCCGTGTCCGAGAGCCCCTCTTTCTGGGCGTTTTCCTGCCCCGACGGGGCGCAGCCGGTGAAACCGGCAAGGGTGGCGGCACCTGCGGCGGCGGTACCCCATTTTACGAAGCTGCGTCGAGTCAAATCATTGCTCATGGTTGACCCTCCCTCTTCTGATCGTACGGGAAAGCTCCCGGGCTAGGTCGCTTCCCCCTCTCCTCTAATACGACCCATGCATAGGTGAAACCGTCCTAAACTTGTATGACGGCTACAAGCCGCATACTATCATGCTGCCGTAGGACAGTCAATGACACTTTCGAAACTCGTCTATCTATCTTGAGAATATATTTTTCCAGGTCTCCTTGACGCACTATTTTCTACATCACTTAGTGCCACGTATTTAAAAGTGTCATATTCCAGGTTCTCCGCCCCTTTCCTTCCCCCTCCTCTTCCCTCGTCCAATCAGCCTACTTGTTGACGGAAATGCCCAATGTTGTGTTGAGAAAAATCCTATCCCATGCTACTGTGACAATCGGAAGAGAAAAGTTCGATCCTGATCGAACGACCCAAGGAGGCCTCATGAGATTTGTCATCGCCCTTGTCGTTTCCTTCGCGCTCATCTGGCTGTGCGCCAAGCCCCTCAAGAAATACCCCGTGCCCTTCTACTTGGGTGCCGTCGCGCTTCTCGGGCTGTACTTCTGGGGGTCGGCCACCGGCGTGCGCAACGAGGTGTGGTCGTACTTCCAGCCGCTCATGCAGCGGTGCGCCCTGGCGTTTCTGCTATTCTCCATCGTGATGTTCGTGGGCGTGCTCGGCGAGAAGAACCCCCTGCGCACTCACCTCATGCCCATTCGCCGGCAGCTGTCCATCCTCGCCTGCATCTTCGCCGTGGGCCACATCGCCTTCTATGGGGCGTCCTACATCCCGCGCCTCGCGAGCGCCTTTTCGGGCAACCTCGCCTTCTCCCTGGGGCTCGCGGCGCTGATCACCGCGCTCATGGCGGTGCTGTGGGCCACGTCGGCCCAGCGCGTGAAGCACGCCATGAAGGCGGCCAGCTGGAAGCGCGTGCAGCGGCTCGCCTACCCCTTCTACGTGCTCACCTACGTGCACCTGGCGCTGCTGCTCATGCCGAGCGCGGCGGCCGGCAACGGCGTGGCCGTGCTGAGCATCGCCGTGTACTCCATCGTCATGGGCGCCTACGTCATCCTGCGCCTTCGCAAGGCCGCCGCCGACCACCGCGCCGAGGCCGCCCCCGCAACCCCCGACCTCGACCTGGAGACCGTTGCAGCTTAGCGTCAAACCACCAGTCTGAAATCACTACTGTATCTAAAACGGCTAGTTTTTCTCCAAAATATGCCTCACGCAGAAAACCGCGACTGCTTACGCGGAAACGGCTTGAACAATGGCCTCTTTAAGAGCGGCCACAAGGGGCTTTTCCGGAACGCCGAGCTTAGTGGCCAGCCCAAGAGTGAGCGTGAAATCATCTTCACTCGCAAGGGGCCGATAGGCAATTCCCTCATGAGGTCTTTCGGCATTGTGCGCTGGCGAGAAATCGACACCCTGGCCCGATCGTACGAATTCCTGAGCTGCTTCCAAACTAAAGGGGACGGGGACGTAACGGGGCGTGAATTCGAACACCGCAGAATCGGGACGACCCGCAACCAACGCCATATCCACTGTCCCGCGCTCCAACGCCTTCAGGCAAGCATCACTCGTCAACTCGAACAGCCGCAGATCCGCATCGTCGTAGGAGGCACGGAACCCTCGCAGGGTCGCCAGGGTGAAACCGGGGCCGCTTTCCCGCAAGCTTGCGGTGGCGTAGGCAAAAGTGGCCGTATGGCGCGTGCTCTCATGCCACTGGAGGGCAAACCCCTCAGCTTCCCGCACGGCTTCCAGAACGCGCTCGCACTTCGGCAGAAAGCGGGCGCCGAAGTCGGTCAACTCGATACCCTGACGCCGGCGATGGAATAACGGCGTCTTCACCTCGCCTTCAAGGGACGCCACTGAAGCCGACAACGTTTGTTGAGTGACGAAGGCGCTCTTCGCCGCTGCAGAGAACGAGCCGGCCTTTGCCGCCAGAACGAAATACTCAATTTGCCGCACATCCATCGCTGCTCCCCTTTCCCTTGTCCCCATCATACCCCAAAGCGGCTAGTAAACCGATTTCCAGCGCGCAAAAGAGCGGACGCCGCGCAAACGGCGCCCGCCCGTGGGGAGGCGATAGCAATCGGCGCTGGTTCGCAGATCGCGCCCTCGGGAAGAGCGCAAACCAACTGCCGCCAAGACGACCCCGATTCTTAGCCCTGGGCGGCCGTCACCCCGGCAAGATACCCGGAGCCCACGCAGAAGCCCTGGGCCGAGCCGCCCTCGAAGTAGGGAACGGCCCAAAAATCGCCGTCGACGCCGGCCACGAACAGACCAGGGATGGGATTGGCATCGGCATCCACGGCGCGGCAGTATCCGTCAGTCTTGATGCCGCCCAAGGTCACCCAAGCCGCGATGTCGAGCTCTACTACATACAGCGAGCCGGTGTCCACGGCGCGCAGGAATTGGGCCTCCTTGAACATTTCCTCGTCCACGCCAGTGGCGCAATAGCCGTTGTAGGCCTCCAGGGTGTCGGCAAGGTTCTCCATCCCGCAGGCCTCAGCCAGCGCCTCGGCCGAATCCGCCTTCCAAATCCAGCCCTCGTCGATGCCCTGCTGAACCTTTTTGGGAAGCGCGGTCAGCGTCTTGTCCATGAAGCCCATCTGAACGCCCGGCGCCATGTTGCCGAAAGCGTCCTCGGAAATGAAGTCCATAATAGGCGTGGTGGCCAGCTCGTTGATGAGCCCGTCGTCGATCACCATGTAGTATACGCCCTCGCGCAGAAGCGGCTCGCCGCAGTACATGGTGTGCTTGGCCATGGTGCCCTCGTCCATGAAGCGCGACCCGTGCTTATTCACCATGAGGCCGCCGAACAAAGGCAGGCTGAACACCGGCGTGTCGTTACAATCCGACAGGCTCACGAAGCGGTCGGCGGACTTCATGTTGCAGGCGCCGGATTCATTGATAGAGGTGCTGAAGTTCTTGCCCATCTGGGCACCGGCCGACTGGGCCAGCCTGATGCCCGCGCCGTCGTTGTACTGGTTGCCCGTGCCGTACATGACCGAGCCGGAGTAGTAGTCGCGCAGCATGCCCTCGTTCTGAATAAAGCCGCCGGTGGCGATGATGACGTTGCTCGCGCGCACGTCGGTCACGATAGATCCGCTTTCATAGCGCACGCCCACCACAGCGCCGTCCTCGATGAGCAGGTTGGTGACCTCGGCATCCCAACGGGAATCGACGCCGAACTTGTCGAGCATGCCCTGCAGCGCCTCGGCGCGCTCCGCTCCACTGGTGGCATAAATGTGACCGCCGCGGTTCAGCATAAGCGTGTTCTCGTCAGCGCCCTCGAAAGCGAACATGAAGGGCACGCCGCCCTCGATCATAAGATCGATGCCCTTGCCTGAGGCCGGCAGCACATTGCGCAGAAGCGGGGCGTTGGTCTGGTAGTGAGTCGACGTCCAGATGAAGTCGAACATATCCTTAGTGGTCAGGTGGTTGTCGTACTGAAGCTCGGGGCTGGATTCCACGGCCCACACGCCAGACACCATCGCGGCATTCGTGGCGCCCATGGAGGCCGAGCGATCGAGGCCGATGACCTTCGCGCCCTCCTTAGCCGCGGCAGAGGCCGCCACCAGCCCGCTCGTTCCCAGGCCCACCACGACCACGTCACAGCTCTCCTCGGTATCGGCGGCGGGAAGCTCCTCCGCTGTCGGCGCCTCGGCCGCCACATCGGCCGAACCGGCCTGCGCGGCATTGTTCGCTTGAGGGGCACAGCCGGCAAGCCCTAAGGCCGCCAGCCCCGCCGCGCCTAAGGCGCCAAGGCCGAGGAACGAGCGCCGGGAGATGCCCTCGCCCATCGGCGCTGCATCTTCCATCGCGCAGCTGGCCTTTTCCATCGCGTTCGTGTTCTTTTCCACGGGAACCCTCCTTCGTCGTTGCCTGTTTCCCTGGGAAAAGCATACGCGCCGCCCGGCTCCTTGCATAACAAACGCTGCCGAGGGTTCTTCAGGAAGATTTTGTAGCTGCGTTCGTCAGTGAAACCCCTCCTTTTTGCATGAGATCGCCGCTTATGAGCGTCTCGAGTGGAGGGAATCTTTCATAACGAGGCTAACTAATACTAACGACCTGGGGTTTTGCGAAAGTGTCGGCTGGCCAATTTGGAGTCCGCACCCCCGAGACGCTCATAACCGTCGATCTCATGCAAAAACCGAGGGTTGAGTTGACCGACAGACCCCCAAAGGCTGAAACGCTCCAAATCAAGAGAAGAGCATCGGGAAAACCAGCTCTTGCTGTCGCAGAAGTGCCGCAGCCGCGATCTCGCTGTCTCAGAGATGCCGCAGTTGACGCTCTTACTATCGCAAACGCGGTGACAACCAAAGAAAAGGGAGCCCGGAGGCTCCCTTTTCGGTTGCGGCTCAAGGCGGCCGACAAGCTCTGGCGTACGTTCGCGCTACTCGGCGGCGTAGAGATCCTTGAGCTTCTGCAGGTGCGACCAGCGGGCCATGGCGGCCTGCTCGTTCTCGGCGAACAGCTCCTCGGCGCGCTCGGGGAACTCGCGGGTCAGGCGGCTGTAGCGGGCCTCGTTCATGAGGAAGTTCTGGTACTCGCCCTCAGCCGGATCCTTCGAGTCGATGACGAGCTTCTTGCCCGGAGCGCCCTCGGGGTTGAAGCGCAGCAGGTTCCAGTAGCCGCAGTCGACGGCCTTCTTCATCTCGTTCTGGCAGTTGGTCATGCCGCCCTTGATGGAGTGCATCTCGCAGGGGCTGTAGCCGATGATGAGCGAGGGGCCCGGGTAGGCCTCGGCCTCGGTGATGGCCTTGATGGTCTGGTTGAGGTTGGCGCCCATGGCCACCTGGGCCACATATACGTAACCGTAGGTCATGGCGATCTCGGCCAGCGACTTCTTCTTCACGTCCTTGCCGGCGGCGGCGAACTGCGCCACCTGGCCGAGGTTGGAGGCCTTCGAGGCCTGGCCGCCGGTGTTGGAGTACACCTCGGTGTCGAACACGAACACGTTCACGTCCTTGCCGGAGGCGAGCACGTGGTCGAGTCCGCCGTAGCCGATGTCGTAGGCCCAGCCGTCGCCGCCGAAGATCCACACGGACTTCTTGGTCAGGTATTCCTTGTTGGCCAGGATGCCGGCCGCCAGCTCGGCCACCTCGCCGGTACCCTCGGCCGCCGCCGAAAGGGCCGCCACATAGGCCTCCGCCGCCGCCTTGGAGGCCTCGGCGTCGGCACGGGCCTCGAGCCACGCGCGGGCCGCGTCGGCCAGATCCCCGGCCGCACCGCCGCACTCGATGAGCGCCTCGGAATCAACGACGACCTTGTCCTGCACGGCCTCGTAGCCGAGCAGCATGCCCATGCCGTGCTCGGCGTTGTCCTCGAACAGCGAGTTCGACCAGGCCGGGCCGTGGCCGTCGGCGTTCACCGTGTAGGGCGACGTCGCTGCCGGACCGCCCCAGATGGAGGAGCAACCCGTCGCGTTGGCGATGTACATGCGATCGCCGAACAGCTGGGTGACCAGGCGGGCATAGGAGGTCTGGGCGCAGCCGGCGCAGGAGCCGGAGAACTCGAGCAGGGGCTGCTTGAACTGGCTGGCCTTCACCGACGTGCCCTCGAGCTCGGGCTTGCGGGCGACCTTGCTCACGCAGTAATCGAACACCGGCTGCTCGTCGAGCGTATCGGCGATGGGCTTCATAGTGAGCGAGTCGGTCGGGCACTGGATGACGCACAGGCCGCACCCCATGCAGTCGAGCGGCGAGACGGCCAGCACGTACTGCATGTCGGCGCCCACCTTGCCCTTGACGGGAACATGCTTGGTCTGAGCCGGGGCCGCGGCCAGCTCCTCGTCGGTCAGCGCGAAGGGACGGATGGTGGCGTGCGGGCACACGAACGCGCACTGGTTGCACTGGATGCAGGTGTCGGGCGTCCACTCGGGCACCGACACGGCCACGCCGCGCTTCTCGAAGGCCGCGGCGCCCAGCGGGAACTGGCCGTCTTCGTAGCCGACGAACGCGGACACGGGCAGGGAGTCGCCGTCCATGCGGCCCACGGGGAACATGATGTTCTCCACGAGCGAGACCGTCTCGGGACGGCCCTCGATGCCGGAAGCCTTCGGCGCATCCTCGGCTGTCTTCCACGCCTCGGGCACGTCAACCTGCACGAAGGCGGTGGCGCCGGCGTCGATGGCCTTGTGATTCATGTCCACGATGTCCTGGCCCTTCTTGGCGTAGGACTTCGTGGCGGCATCCTTCATGTACTGGATGGCCTCCTCCTGCGGCATGACCTTCGCCAGGGTGAAGAAGGCGGACTGCAGGATGGTATTGGTGCGCTTGCCCATGCCGATCTCGATGGCCAGGTCGATGGCGTTGATGAGGTAGAGCTTGATATCGTTCTCGGCGATGTAGCGCTTGGCCGCGGCCGACAGGTGCTCCTCCAGCTCGTCTGCCGTCCACTGGCAGTTGATGAGCAGGGCACCGCCGGGCTTCACGTCGCGCACGATCGGGAAGTCCTTGGTAATGTAGGAGGGATTGTGGCAGGCCACGAAGTCGGCCTTGTTCACATAGTAGGGGCTGCGGATGGGGCTATCGCCGAAGCGCAGGTGCGAGATGGTCACGCCGCCGGTCTTCTTCGAGTCGTACTGGAAGTAGGCCTGAACGTACTTGTCGGTGTGGTCGCCGATGATCTTGATGGAGTTCTTGTTCGCGCCCACGGTGCCGTCGCCGCCGAGGCCCCAGAACTTGCACTCGATGGTGCCGGCCGCAGCGGTATTGGGACAGTTCT
>CABSMC010000079.1 GCA_902478715.1 uncultured Adlercreutzia sp. | reverse complement strand
CTGCCGATGTAGCCGCAGTCGCGGCACATGCGACGAGAGGTGAGACGGGCCACGATGACCTCGGGATCCACATCGATGAGCAGGGCGGCGTCCAGCGGACGGCCCAGCTTGGAGAGCTCCGCGTCCAGCGCCACGGCCTGAGCCGAGGTGCGCGGGAAGCCGTCCAGGATGAAGCCGGCAGCGGTGTCGTCGTCCTGCAGGCGCTCGGTCACCAGACCGATGATGACGTCGTCGGGCACCAAGTCGCCGGCGTCCATGTAGGACTTGGCCTTCTGGCCCAGCTCGGTGCCGGCGGCCACGGCGGCGCGCAGCATGTCACCCGTGGAGATATGGGGCGTGGAGAACTCCTCCACCAGCTTGGCGGCCTGAGTACCCTTGCCGGCACCCGGCGCCCCCAAAAGCACGATGTTCATAGCAAACATCCTTTCCTATTCGGACTGCGCGTCCGCCTTACTTAAAGAAGCCTTCGTAGTTGTACATCTTCAGTTGGCTCTCCACCTTGCTCATGGTATCAAGCGCCACGCCGATCATGATGAGGATGGACGTACCGCCGAAAGCCTGGATGAGCTGGTTGTTGGTGAAGTAGAAGATGATGGTGGGCACAACCGCGATCAGCGCGATGAAGATGCCGCCGGGCAGCGTCACGCGGTTGATCACGTTCTTGATGTACTGCACCGTGGCCGTGCCCGGACGCACGCCAGGAATGAAGCCGCCCTGCTTGCGGATGTTGTCCGCCGTCTCCTCCGGATTGAACACCATGGAGGTGTAGAAGTACGCGAAGAACACGATGAGGGCAACGGTGAGCAGCCAGTTCAGCCAGCCGGTGGAGCACCAGTTCGCGAAGGTGGTCAACCAATCGACGTTGAAGATCGCCGCCAGCTGCGCCGGGAAGTAGATGATGCAGCTCGCGAAGATGATCGGGATAACGCCGGCCGCGTTCACCTTCAGCGGAATGTAGGTGGACTGGCCACCCATCATCTTGCGGCCCTGGACGCGCTTGGCGTAGTTGACCGGAATGCGGCGCTGGGCGCGCTCCACGAAGATGATCAGCGGGATGCAGACGAGCACCACGGCCAAAATCACGATGGTGAGCGCGATGCCCGTGCCCAGATCGTTCGTCAGGGTAGCCGACGAGAAGATGGCCGACGGCACGCGGGACACGATGCTCACGAAGATGATGAGCGACATGCCGTTGCCGATGCCGCGCTGGGTGATAAGCTCGCCCATCCACATGATGAAGGCGGTACCGGCGACCAAGGTGAACACGATGATGATGTTCGTGAGCGCCTCGGGCACCTCCGTGGAGAACTGCACACCGTAGGCCGGCGACTTGAACAGCAGCAGGTAGCCCACCGCGTTGATGAGGCCGAGACCCAGCGTCAGGTAGCGGGTCACCTGGGTGATCTTGCGACGGCCCGTATCCCCCTCGCGAGCCCAGCGGCCCACGGCGGGGATAACGCCCTGCATCAGCTGCATGATGATGGATGCGGTGATGTAGGGCATGATGCCGAGCGAGAACACCGAGAAGTTCGACAGCGCGCCACCGGTGAACAGGTCGAGCATGGTCATAGCCACGCCCGTGTCCTGGAAGGCCGTGGCAAACTCATGGAAGGGAATGCCCGGCACCGGCACGTAGGCACCGAAGCGGTACAGCGCAAGAATAGCCAAGGTGAAGAGGATCTTCTTGCGCAGCTCCGGAACCTTGAATGCGTCAATGATTGAGCTTAGCAAGGCTCTTCGACCTTTCCTCCGGCCGCCTCGATCTTCGCCTTGGCGGAAGCGGACACCTTATCGACGCGGACAGTGAGAGCCTTGGTGATCTCGCCGTCGCCGAGCACCTTCACCAGCGCGTCGGCATGCTTGATGATGCCCTTGGCCTTCAGGGACTCGCCATCCACCACGTCGCCGGCCTCGAACTTGGCATCGAGACGGCTGACGTTCACGGGCAGGTACTCCACGCGGTTGAAGTTGCGGAAGCCGGGCAGCTTCGGCAGACGACGGGCGAGCGGCGTCTGGCCGCCCTCGAAGCCGGCACCCTTGCCGCCACCGGCGCGGGACTTCTGGCCGTTCATGCCGCGACCGGCGGTCTTACCGGTGCCGGAAGCGGGGCCGCGGCCCACGCGCTTGCGGTTCTTCGTCGAGCCCTCGGCCGGGCGCAGATCCTTGAGTTCCATGTAAGTAAATCTCCTTTTCGCTCTCTGACCGGGGATTTTCTCTTCCCTCAGTCAGTGCTAGCAGCTCGCCGCTAGCAAACTTCCATCTATCATGGCAACGGCGTGCTCCCCTCTGGGAACACGCCGGAGTCCATCAAAAGTGTGACGAGGCTTAAATTTCCTCGACGGTGATGAGATGCTTAACCGTGAAAATCATGCCACGGACGCTCTCGTTGTCCACCTGCTCGGTGGTGCTGCCGATGCCGTGCAGGCCCAGCGCGCGCAGGGTGCGACCCTGGTTCGGCTTGCGGCCGATGGCGCTCTTCACCTGGGTGAGGCGCAGCGTCTTGTTCGTCTCAGCCATTAGTTCTCCTTCCCGCCGAACATCTCGGCCACGGAGATGCCGCGGCGCTCGGCGACCTGGACGGGGCTCTCCATGTTCTTGAGACCCTCGGCGGCAGCCTTCACGATGTTCATGGCGTTGTCCGTGCCCAGCGACTTGGTGATCACGTTCTGAACGCCGGCAAGCTCCATGATGGCGCGAACCGGGCCACCGGCGAGCACACCGGTACCGGGAACAGCGGGCTTGATCAGCACGCGGCCGGCACCGTACTCGCCCATGATCTCGTGGGGCACCGAGCCCTCGGCGGTCACGGGGACGGTGAACATGTTCTTCTTCGCGTCCTCGACGCCCTTCTTGATGGCGGTGGGCACCTCGGCGGACTTGCCCATGCCCACGCCCACGCGGCCGTTGCCGTCGCCGACGACGACCAGGGCCGAGAGCTGCATGCGACGGCCGCCCTTGACGGTCTTCGCGACGCGATTGATGAAGACCACGCGCTCCTGAAGCTCAGGAGTCGTGCTCTCCTGCTGACGGTTGTTGTTACGAGCCATAAGCTAAAACCCCTTCTAGAATTTCAATCCTGCTTCACGGGCAGCTTCGGCCAGAGCCTTCACGCGCCCATGATACAGGTGGCCGCCACGGTCGAACACAACTTCCGTCACGCCGTTTTCCTGAGCCAACTTGCCAACGATGGTGCCGAGCTCGGCTGCGCCCTCGACGGTCGCGCCGGACTTGCCGGTGGCCTTGAAGGCCTCCCCGAGGGTAGAGACGCCGCAGATGGTGGTGTGGGCCACGTCATCGATGACCTGCACGTACATGTTGCTGTTGCTCCGCGTCACGCACAGACGCGGGCGAGCTGCAGTGCCGGAGATCTTGCCGCGCACGCGACGATGGCGACGGGCAAGACGGGCCTGCTTCTCCTGTTGCTTATTCATAGGTTTAATCCCTTCAATCAGCTACCGAATAGGCACTTAGTCTTTGCCGGCCTTGCCAGCCTTGCGGCGGACATGCTCGCCCTCGTAGCGAATGCCCTTGCCCTTGTAGGGCTCCGGCTTGCGCCACTTGCGGATGTTCGCGGCAACCTGGCCGACCTGCTCCTTGCTCGGACCGGACACGACGATCTCGGTCTGAGAGGGCACCTCGAAGGTGATGTTCTCGGGAGCCTCCACCAGCACGGGGTGGGAGTAGCCGAGCTGCATCTCGAGATCCTTGCCCTTGAGTGCGGCACGATAGCCGACGCCGACGAGCTGCAGCTTCTTGGAGAAGCCGTTCGACACGCCCTCCACCATGTTGGCGAGAAGGGTGCGGGTCAGGCCGTGGGCGCTCTTGGACTCACGGGTGTCGTCGGGACGGGTGACGATGAGCTCATCGCCGTCGCGGGTGATGGTCATGGACGGCAGGAACGTGCGGGTAAGCTCCCCCTTGGGGCCCTTCACCGTCACCGTCTGGCCGTCGATGGTCACATCGACGCCGGCAGGAACGGGGATGGGCATCTTGCCGATACGAGACATACTAGATACCTTCCTTTCCTACCACAGATAGGCGATGACCTCGCCGCCGATGCCCTGCTTGCGGGCATCGCGGTCGGTCATGACGCCGCGACTGGTCGAGATAATTGCCGTGCCGAGGCCGCCGAGCACGCGGGGCAGATCGTCCTTGCCGGCATAGATGCGCAGACCCGGCTTGGAGATGCGCTTGATGCCGCGGATGGTCTTGGCCTTCTTCGGGCCGTACTTGAGGGTGATCTCAAGGGTGCCGCGGGGCTCGCCGTCGATGACATCGAAGCGCTGGATGTAGCCTTCCTGCTCCATGATGCGCACGATCTCGACGAGCTTCTTGCTCGTCGGCATGGACACGGTGTCCTTGCCGGCAGACTGGGCGTTACGCACGCGCGTAAGCATGTCTGCGATGGGGTCGGTCATTGTCATGTTTGTTTTCTCCTTTGATCCGTGATGAACCGGCGTTCGGTTCGTCGGCGCCCATAGCGCCTCCGCCTTTAACGTCGGCACACCCGCGTGTCCGCGTCTTCTACCAGGAAGCCTTGGTCACGCCGGGCAGCTCGCCTTTGTTAGCCAACTCACGCACGCAGATACGGCACAGGCCGAACTTGCGATAGTAGGCGCGGGGACGTCCGCAACGGGTGCAGCGGTTGTGCTGACGCGTAGAGAACTTCGGCTCGCGCTTGGCTTTGGCGATCATCGATTTCTTAGCCATGCATGTCCTTCTTTCTTTATGTCCTTAAGCCCGCAGCCTTATCGCGGACTTGTGACCGAGGTTGCGCGACGCGGGGCCCTATGCGCCCCGGTCGGTTTACTTGCTCTTGAACGGGAAGCCGAGGGCGGACAGAAGAGCGAACGCGGAATCGTTGTCGCCGGCATTGGTCACGAAGGTGATGTCCATGCCGCGGGTGCGATCGATCTTGTCGTACTCGATCTCCGGGAAGATGAGCTGCTCGGTGATGCCCAGGGTGTAGTTGCCGCGGCCGTCGAAGCTCTTCGGCGAGATGCCGCGGAAGTCGCGGACGCGCGGAAGAGCGGTGGCCAGCAGGCGATCGAGGAACTCCCACATGCGGTCGCCGCGCAGGGTCACCTTGCAGCCGATGGCCTGGCCCTCGCGCACATGGAAGCCGGCGATGGACTTCTTGGCGCGGGTCACGCAGGGCTGCTGGCCGGTGATGATGCGCATGTCGTTCATGGCGGCATCAAGCAGCTTGGAATCGCCGGCAGCGGCGCCGACGCCCATGTTCACGACGATCTTCTCCAGCTTCGGCACGCAGTTGATGTTCTTGATGCCGAGCTGCTCGACGAGCGCGGGGACGATCTCGGTCTGGTACTTCACCTTGAGGCGGGGGGTATCAGCCATCTTTCTTCAAACCTTTCTCCGATGGATTAAACGCCGGATTTCCGACCCGGCGTCCCTGGGACCTTCCCAGGGCCATGGCGCTTGCGCGCGATTGGAAATTGTCCCACAAAACGAGACACTTTCCAAGTAAAAACCGCCCGCTACACAAATTCGGTAGCAGGCGGTCTGTTCAGAGCCTTGAGTGCCTTATCTTAGGCCTCGACGGCGGGGATGTCCTTGCCGCACTTCTTGCAGACGCGGACGAGCTTGCCGTCCTCGCGGCGACGGGCCACGCGGGTGGCCTCGCCGCAGCTGGGGCACACGAGCATCACGTTGGACACGTGGATGGGCGCCTCGACGGTGGAAATGCCGCCCTGGGGGTTGGCCTGGGTCGGGCGCATGGCCTTCTTGACCATGTTCACCTTCTCCACGACAACGCGGGACTTCTCGGGCACCGAGCGCAGCACCTTGCCGGTCTTGCCGCGGTCCTTGCCGGCGATGACCTTGACGGTGTCGCCCTTGCGGATCGTCATCTTGTTCTGAGCCATTCTGACACCTCCCCTACAGCGTTTCCGGTGCCAGAGACACGATCTTCATGTACTTCTTGTCGCGCAGCTCGCGAGCGACGGGCCCGAAGATACGGGTGCCGCGCGGAGAGCCGTCGTTGTTGATGAGCACGGCGGCGTTCTGATCGAAGCGGATGTAGGAGCCGTCGGCGCGACGGACTTCCTTCTTCACGCGCACGATCACGCAACGCACGACCTCGCCCTTCTTGACGTTGCCGTTGGGCATCGCTTCCTTGACGCTGCAGATGATCACGTCACCGAGGCCCGCGTAGCGGCGCTTCGAGCCGCCCAGGACCTTGATGCACTGCACCTTGCGAGCGCCGGAGTTGTCGGCCACGGCGAGCATGGATTGCATCTGAATCATGTGATGTTCCTACTTTCCTTATCAATAGTCCTCGTGCCGGAGCACTAAAACTATTTGGCCTTCTCGACGATCTTCAGCAAACGCCAGCGCTTCATCTTGGACAGCGGGCGCGTCTCCATGATCTGAACAGTGTCGCCGACGCCGGCCTCGTTGTTCTCGTCATGGGCATGGAACTTCTTGGTGGAGGTGATCATCTTCTTGTAGATGGGATGGGGCTTGCGCTCCTCGACGGCCACCACGATGGTCTTGTCGTTGGCATCGCTGACGACGACGCCCTGACGTACTTTACGCAGATTGCGCTCTTCAGTCATTTCTTGCACCTTCCTTAAGCTACGCGCTCAGCTCGCGAGCCCGCATCTCAGTCATGATGCGCGCGATGTCCTTCTTAACCTGCTTGACGCGGGCAGTGTTGTCCAGCTGGCTGGTGGCCATCTGGAAGCGAAGGTTGAACAGCTCCGCCTTGGCCTCCTTCAGCTTCACCTGCAGGTCTTCGGCAGAAAGTTCACGAATCTCTGCTGCTTTCATTATTGCTGCCCCTCCGTTTCACGAGTGACGATCTTGCACTTGATGGGCAGCTTGTTGATGGCCAGACGCAGAGCCTCGCGGGCGGTCTCGTCATCGACGCCGGCGATCTCGAACATGATGCGGCCGGGCTTCACGACAGCGACCCAGCCCTCGGGGTTGCCCTTACCGGAACCCATGCGGGTCTCGGCGGGCTTGGAGGTGATGGGCTTGTCGGGGAAGATCGTGATCCAGACCTTGCCGCCACGCTTCATGTGACGGGTCATGGCAATACGAGCTGCCTCGATCTGACGGTTGGTGATCCAGTGCGCCTCGAGGGCCTGGATGCCATACTCGCCGTGGTTCAGACGGGTGCCACCTTTGGCCTTGCCCTTCATGGAACCACGCTGCACCTTGCGGTGCTTAACGCGCTTAGGTACGAGCATTTACTTGTCACCCCTCTCGCGGCGATCGTTACGACGGGAACGGTTCGGACGGGACGAACCCTCGAGCGCGGGCTGGGGAGCCTTCTGGCCCGGCAGCACCTCGCCGTGGTACACCCACACCTGCACGCCGATGGAGCCCATGGTGGTGGCGGCGGTGGCGAAGCCGTAGTCGATCTTCGCGCGGAGGGTGTGCAGCGGCACGCGACCCTCGCGGTACCACTCGCGGCGGCTCATCTCGGCGCCGCCCAGACGGCCGGAGCACTGGATGCGGATGCCCTTGGCGCCGGACTTCATGGCGGACTGCACGGCCTTGCGCATGGCGCGGCGGAAGGCCACGCGGCCCTCGAGCTGCTCGGCCACGGACTGGGCGATGAGCTCGGCGTCCAGCTCGGGGCGCTTCACCTCGACCACGTCGATGGAGACCGGGCCGTCGGCGACCTTCTCGAGCTTCTTGCGCAGAGCGTCGATCTCGGCGCCCTTCTTGCCGATGACCACGCCGGGGCGGGCCGTGGTGATGGTCACCTTGATCTTGTCGCCGGCGCGCTCGATGTCCACGCGAGACACGGAGGCACGGGCGAGCTGCTTGTCGAGAAACTTGCGGATGGCGATATCGTTCTCGAGCGTCTTGGCGTAATCCTTACCGGCGTACCAGCGGCTGCGCCAATCCTCGGTGATACCGAGGCGGAATCCGGTAGGGCTGACTTTCTGACCCATGGACCTTATGCCTCCTCTCGGGGTGCGACGACAATGGTGATGTGGCACGTGCGCTTGTTGATGCGCGACGCGGAGCCCTTGGCGCGGGGGCGAATGCGCTTCAGGGTCGGGCCTTCGTCGACGTAGGCGGCCTTGACCACCAGGTTGTCGCCGCGAAGGTGATTGTTGTGCTCGGCGTTGGCCACGGCGGAGTTCAGCGTCTTTGCGACGGTCTCCGCGGCGGCGCGCTCGCAGAACGCCAGGATCTCGCGGGCCTGGGGCACGGACTTGCCGCGAACCAGATCGACCACGATGCGGGCCTTGCGGGGAGCGATGCGGACGTAACGCGATACTGCTTTAGTTTCCATGTAACTTCTCACCTATGCCCTATCGCTTCTTCTTGTCGGCCGCATGACCCTTGAAGGTGCGGGTCGGCGAGAACTCGCCCAGCTTGTGGCCAACCATGGACTCGGTAACGTAGACCGGCACGTGCTTGCGGCCATCGTACACGGCGATGGTGTGACCCACCATTTCCGGGAAGATGGTGCTCGCGCGGGACCAGGTCTTGATGACTTCCTTTTCGCCGGCCGCGTTCATTGCCTCGATGCGGGCAAGAAGGCGCGGTTCTACGAAAGGACCCTTTTTCAAACTTCTGCTCACTATGACTCCTTAGGATTCCGCTACTTCTTGCGACGACGGATGATGAGACGGCTCGAGGCCTTCTTCTTGTTGCGGGTGCGATGGCCCTTGGTCGGCACGCCCCAGGGGGTGACCGGGTGACGACCAGCGGACTTGTTCTTGCCCTCGCCGCCGCCGTGCGGATGGTCGACCGGGTTCATAACCGTACCGCGGACGGAGGGACGGACGCCCATCCAGCGCTTGCGGCCGGCCTTGCCGATCTTGATGTTGGAGTGCTCGGCGTTGCCCACCTCGCCGATGGTGGCGCGGCAGGTGATGAGCACGCGGCGCATCTCGGAAGAGGGCATGCGCAGGATGGCGTAGTTGCCCTCCTTGCCCATGAGCTGGATGGAGGTGCCGGCGGAACGGGCGATAGCGGCGCCCTTGCCCGGCTGCAGCTCCACGTTGTGGATCAGCGTACCGACGGGGATGTTCGCCAGAGGCAGAGCATTGCCCGGCTTGATGTCGGCTTCCGGACCGGAGACCACGATGTCGCCCACCTTCAGGCCCTTCGGGTGGATGATGTAGCGCTTCTCGCCGTCAACGTAGTGCAGCAGAGCGATACGGGCCGAGCGGTTGGGATCGTACTCGATGGTGGCAACCTTGGCGGGCACGCCGTCCTTGTTGCGCTTGAAGTCGATGATGCGGTAGCGCTGCTTGTTGCCGCCGCCCTGGTGACGGGTGGTGATGCGGCCATAGCAGTTGCGACCGGCCTTCTTCGGCTTCGGGGCCAGAAGAGACTTCTCCGGCTTGGACGTGGTGATCTCCGAGAAGTCGGAGACCGTCTGGAAACGTCGGCCGGGGCTCGTCGGCTTGTACTGTTTGATTCCCACAGTAACAACCTTTCTTGACTTCGGGCTTCCGCGCTCGCCGGCCGGTAACGGCAACCAGCGGGACACGTTCGCCCCTTTCCTTTGGAGTTTCCGCTCGCGCGCCTCTCCGCACACCGGAACCTCCCCTACGGTAGTGGCCAGGCGATTGCCGATCAGTGCAGATGGAGGCTCTACGCTGCGACGCCGTCTTGCCACGCGCCCGGGTGTATCCATCGCTGGGCACACAGACGCAAAGAAGCATTATAGGGGTGGGGGGCAACCGCCTCAAGAACTTTTTCGCCAAGCGGCCAACCGTCACATTTCCCGCACACTTGCCTCGGGGCGGGGCCGAACGTCGAGATCGCAGGTTTGGCCCCCTCGCGATGCGACCCCGCAGACAGAATCGCGGGGTTTGGCACCTTTAAGGTGCGAGCCTCGGGCAGAATCGCGGGGCTTGGTACCCGCGCGGCCTGGGCTACGGGCAGAATCGCGGGGTTTGGTATCCCCGAGCGCTTTTTTCGCCCCAAGATCGGCAAATTGGGCGATTTGGTACCCCGTTTTCTGCCAAGATCGGCGATTTGATCCCCAACGCCCGAAGAAAGCCCAGGTAACGAAAGCCGTGTGAGTGCTTCGCGGGTACCAAACCTCCGTTCTCGCCATAAGGCGGGTATCAAACCGCACATGTTGGCCGAAAAGGATACCAAACTCCTCGATATTGTCGCCCCTTTTCCGCTTGGAGGTACCAAACGGGGCGTTTTTGCCAAGGCGACATCGACCAACTCGACAGCAGAGAGCAGGAGCGCCGATTCGAGCACCGAAAACTACAAGAGAGCGCGGCAGCACGAGACCCTGCGACAACGCAAAAAAAGAGCACCGCAGCCCGAGGGGGCATTTTGCCAGTCGACTTCGCGCTTTGCGGCATTAGGGCGCCTCTGGCTACGGGTTCGCGCTCCCCTGACGTTCTTTGCTAAAGAGAAGCCCTTGTTCAGAGCTTTGTGTTTTCGTCAGAAGAACCGGCGACCCGTAGCTCGGGGCGTGAAAACGCCTCCAAACCTTCCATCGCCCGGCAAAATGACCCCTCGGGCTGCGGGCTACGTGCTGCGGACTGAGGGCTGAGGGCTGCGGCGCCATCTCTTTCAGAGAGCGTAAACGGGTGACGAGCGGCAG
>CABSMC010000078.1 GCA_902478715.1 uncultured Adlercreutzia sp. | reverse complement strand
GGGGGGGGGGGGGGGGGGAGCCGCTCTCGGAGGCACGGCCGTCGGCTTCGGCTGCGGAGTCGCCGCTGCCTTCGGGGGTCGCGCTCGCGTCTTCCGCGCTGTCGCTTGCGTTTGCGCTGCCGCCCGCCCCGTCGTAAGCGCGGGCGTTTTCATCCTCCGTGCGGGCGCCATCTGCGGCGCTTTCGTCTCCTTCCCGAGGGCCCTCGCCCCGGTGGAACGGCTCGGCATCAGGGATGAGCTGCGGTTCGTGCAGAGATCGGCTCGTGGCTGCCATGAGCCGATTGTGTACATCGTCGATGTCGGCGCGGTAGTCGGCGTAGCAGATGGTGGCGAAGGAAGCGGCCAGCACGAGGGCAGCCAGCGCCATGTTCAGGGCGATGAACTTCGTCCTCAGTTGGCGAAGCATGGGCGTGGCGCCGTCGCCGGCGGAACGTTTCGGGGCGCTCGCGTTGGCGGGATGCGGGCGGGGGATGATGCGAAGCTTCGACAGACGGCCCATGGGCGGCTAGTCTCCTTCGGCGAGCCGGTAGCCTACCGAGCGAATGGTCTCGATCCTCGCCTTCGACCCCACGTGGGCCATTTTCTTCCGCAGAAACGAGATGTAGGCCTCCACGTTGTTGTCGGAAGCGCTGGAGGAGGGACCCCAGGCGCGGCTGATGAGCTGCTCCTTCGAAAGCACCGCCCCCGGCGAGCCCAGCAGGATGCGGGCGATGGCGAACTCCTTCTGCGACAGGCGAATGGATTCGTTTCCGCAGGTGAGATCCATGGATTCCAGGTTCAGCGTGAGGTCGCCCACGGTGAGCGTCTCGAAGACGACATCGCCCTGGCGCCGCGTGAGGGCGCGCAAGTGGGCCAGAAGCTCGGCGGGGGAGAAGGGCTTGGTCATGTAATCGTCGGCGCCGGAGTCGTAGCCGCAGATCTTGTCGCTGATGGCATCGCGGGCGGTGAGCAGCAGGATGGGGGTGCTCACGTGGGCCCGGCGCAGGCGCTGGGCCACGGTGAAGCCGTCGGCCTTGGGCAGCATGACGTCCAGGATGATGACGTCGTAGGTGCCCGTCCCACCGTACTGCACGCCGGCCTCCCCATCGTGCACGACGTCGGTGGCGTAGCCGTTGTCCTGAAGGATGCGGGCCAGCGCCTCGGCGAGGCGGGCATCGTCTTCCACGACCAGAACGTGCATGGTGATCCTTTCCGTAAGGGGCCTCCGCCAAGGGCTGTTGTGCGCCGACGTCTTGGGGCTCGGTTGCGGCGTTTCGCGGTGCGCTTTTGGGGCCGCGCGGCCTGAGGAAGCGCTGGGGTTCATTGTAACGGCCCACCTGAAGGCAACCTGAAAGGAATCGGCTGCTTCAGGCAGTTTTCAGGAAGTCCCCTTATTGTTGGGGCCGGCCTGCGGGGGATCGGAACTTCGCGGGCCAATAGGGAACAGGGTAACGCCGGCCAATCAGAAGCAGGATAGCGCGGGCTATCGAGGAAGGAGCATTCGTGGCCGCCTACGGTAGCGTGTTCAAGCGCGTGGAGAAGAAGTATCGCATCGGCGCGGCCGAGCGCGCCGTCGTGGAAGCTGCGGCTGGAGGGCCTATGGCGGTGGACGCCTACGGGCGCACTCGCATTACGAGCTTGTACCTGGACACCCCGGAGCGCTCCATGATCGCCCGATCGGTGGAAAAGCCGCTCTATAAGGAGAAGCTGCGTCTGCGCGCCTACGGGGATGCGGCTGGGGTGGCCCTCATGGGAGCTTTCGGTGCCGGGCCGATTGTGCGTGAGCCAGGCGGCCTGCCGCTTTCCGATGGGGCAGTGGAAACGCGGGTGGCTTCGGGGCTGCAGGTGCCCGGCGCGGCGGCTGCCCTCCCTGTGTTTTTTGGGATCAAGAAGAAGTTCAAGGGCATTGTGTACAAGCGCCGGCTCGCCCTGACGTTGCCGGCGGCGCTGGCTTTCGTGAGCGGTTTGCCCTACGAGCAGGCCTGCGCTCGCTGGCCGCTGTCGGATGCGGCGCTTGCGGCTGCGGCGCTCTCGCCGGCCACGCGCCAGATCGCCCGCGAGTTGGAGGCGGCCATGGACCGTTGGTTGCCCCTAGTGCCGTCCATGGGTATCGCCTGCGATCGTGCGGCCTGGGCTTACCGACCCGAGATGTTTCAGGAGCGGGAGGGCGACGAGCTGTTCGATAGCGAGCTGCGCATCACCTTCGACGACTGCTTGGAGTATCTCGACTGTCATCGCTTCCGTTCGCCATGGCGGCCCATCATCGAGTCGAGCGAGTCCGTCATGGAGATAAAGAGCGCCGGGCCCTACCCGCCGTGGCTGGTGAAGGTTCTGTCGGCCGAGCGCATCTACCCGGCCTCGTTTACCAAGTATGGCAACGCTTATCAGCTGGCAACGGCTGTGCCGCGCGCTCGAAATCATCGAAGGGCTATGCGTGGTGGTGCGTGAACCGTTCGGGGAATGCGAGTCCTGGAAATAGGCGAAAAAACGGAGTTGTTAGACATGGGCTAAGCTTCAAGGTCCTTCAACGGAGGAGAAGTGATCCGATCTGAGGCGAAAACCCACTCGCAGACCCTCTTTTCGGCGAAGCTCAGAACAAAGAAGTCTAACAAGTCGGAATTCCTGCCCAAAATGAGGGAGCGCATTGTCTGGAAGGTTGCTCGCAAGAGTAGGCAGAGAATGAACAAGAAAGGAAACTCATGCTTGAATCAACGTTCTCGTCGGTGTTCGGAACGGCGGAATCGCTCGTAGGAGCGGTTTCGGCGGCGGACTTTCTGCTGTGCTGCGTGTTTTCGGTGGTGCTGGGCGCGGCCTGCGCCGGCGTGTACATGTTCCGGCACAGCTACTCGAAGAACTTCGTGGTGACGCTGGCCCTCTTGCCGCTCATCGTGCAGATGGTCATCACGCTGGTGAACGGGAACTTGGGCGCGGGCATCGCGGTTATGGGCGTGTTCAATCTCGTGCGATTCCGCTCGATTCCCGGTTCGGCGAAGGATATCGGCAGCGTGTTTCTCGCCATGGCCATCGGTCTTGCGACGGGTATGGGCTTCCTCGGCCTGGCCTGCGTGTTCACAGTAGTGGTGGCCGTGGTGAACCTGCTGTTCGTGCTGACACCCTTCGGCAAGCCCCGCGAGCCGGGCAAGACGCTGCGGATTACCATTCCGGAGGATCTGGAATACGACGGCGTCTTCGACGAAGTGCTCAACCGCTACGCCGCGGAATCGGAGCTGACCGAGGTGACGACCACCAACATGGGCAGCCTCTTCCAGCTGACCTACCAGCTGCGTCTGCGCGAGCGGGGGCTTGAGAAAGCGATGATCGATGAGCTGCGCTGCCTGAACGGGAACTTGAAGATCTCGCTGGGCATGACCCCGCAGGGGCGCGAGACGCTGTAGCTCGCTTTGGGGTGCTTTCCGGCATCGGTGCTCGCCGACCTCTGATCGCTTTATCCCGCTGCGAACGCGGCAAAAGAAATAGCGGAAGGAACGCACATGAGTCGGTACCATCCCAGCATCGCTGCTGCTGACGTGGAAGCTATTTCTTAACGGCCGCGTTCTTCGCGGGGCGATCAGAGGTCGGCGAGCACCGATGCCGGAAAGCACCTAGGGGGATGAACCCAATAGTAGTGCAAGGCCATAAGGACAAACGACAAAGGGAGAATTGATGTTGAAGACAAACGAAATGATGGGCGCTTGCGTGGCGCGACGACGGGCTTGGGGTCGTGGAGCCTTGGCTGCGGCGCTGGCGGGATCGCTGGCGCTGGCCGGGTGCACGGGTGGCACCTTCGAAGAAGCCGCCGGGGACGCCGGCGAGAGAACCGAGCAGGGGCAGGGGAACCAGGCCCAAGGCGACAACGGCGCGACTGACGGGGTGGACTGGGCGTCGCTCATCGACATCCCCGGCATGGATTTCGCGTACTCCGACCGCGACAAGGACGCTTCCTACGATGAGGCCGCGGCAACGAAGATTGCGCTGTCGGGCCAGGGCGCGACGGTGTCCGGCGAAGGGGCTGCGGTGGAAGGCTCCACGGTGACTATCACCGCCTCCGGCACCTATGTGGTGAGCGGCGAGTTGACGGCCGGGTCGCTCACGGTGAACGCGGGCGATGCGGACAAGGTGCAGATCGTGCTTAGCGGCGCCTCCATTCGCAGCGAGGAGGGACCGGCGCTGAACATCCAGCAGGCCGACAAGGTGTTCGTGACCTTGGCCGCAGGTTCGCAGAACACGTTGGCCGACGGTGCAAGCTACACGTTGGCGGAAGGGGAGGACGAGCCCAACGCCGCGCTGTATTCCAAGGCTGACCTGACCATCAATGGCACGGGCGCGCTGACCGTCGAGGGCAACTACCGCCACGGCGTGAACTCCAAGGACGATCTTGTCGTGACGGGCGGCGCGATCACCGTGACCGCCAAGGAGGACGGTCTGCACGGCAAGGACTGCGTGAAGGTGGCCGACGGTTCCTTCGCCGTCACGGCCGGCGGTGACGGCGTGAAGTCGAGCAACGACGAGGATCCGACCCGCGGGTTTGTATCCATCGACGGCGGCACCTTCGCCGTGGAAGCGGGCGACGAGGGCTTCCAGGCGGCCACGTACCTGCGTCTGGCCGGGGGCGACGCGCAGATTAAAGCGGCTGATCACGCTCTGCGTTCCGATGTGGAGGCGGCCATGACTGGGGGCACCTATGTCGTGGAGGCCGGTGGCAAGGGCATGAATCCCGAGACGAAGTTCACCATGGACGGCGGCGCGTTCACCGTAACCGGCTGCGAAGAGGGCATCGAGGCGCAGGAAGTTATCGTTAACAACGGCGAGCTGAACATCACGGCGTCGGATGACGGTATTAACGCCGCTGTGGCCGAGCGCGACTCCAACGACGCGACAATCGATGCGTCCGGTGACGCGGGATCGACTGTCGGCCAGGACGATCATGCTGGCGACCAAGGCGGTGAGGGCCAGGGCGACGGCGGTCAGGGCGCTGACGCGCAGAACGGACGGGGCGGCCAGCGTTCGGAGCTTCCGGACGGCGCGGAATCGGACCAGGCGCCCGAGCCTCAGACTGGCCAGAACGGCGACAGCGCGATGCCCGAGCCGCCTGCTGGACAGAACAGCGATGATGCGATGCCCGAGCCGCCTGCTGGATTCGGCCCCCAGAACGGCGAGCGACCCGAGCGTCCCGAAGATATGGAGGAGGGTCAGATGCCCCAGCGTCCCGAAGGCGCGGAAGGCGAGCGTCCGGAGCTTCCGGAGAGTGTCGAGCCTGGTCAGGTGCCCGATGGCGAGCAAGGCGGTGGCTTCGGCGCTCGCGACGGTCGCGGCGGCGCGGGCGGCCCCATGGGTGCTAACGCCAGCGAGGACTGCCTCATCCAGATCAACGGGGGCGTGGTGACCATCAACGCCGGCGGTGACGCGGTGGATTCCAACGGGTACGTGGAAGTCACGGGCGGCGAGCTTGTCGGAGCCAGCTCCGGGGCTGGCGACAGTGCGCTCGACTACGAGTACGGCGCCACGGTGACGGGCGGCACCGTCATTCTGGCCGGAGGTGCCGGCATGGCCGAGACGTTCTCGGAGGGGAGCACCCAGCCCTTCGCCCTGGTGAGCCTGAACGGTTCGGCGAATACCGAGCTATCCGTGGAAAGCGAGAGCGGCGAGGTGCTTGCCCGCTGCACGGTGCCCGTGTCCTTCCAGTGTGTCACTTTGTCGGTGCCAGGACTGGCCGAGGGCGCGACGGGCAAGCTCGTTGCCGGCGACGCTACGACCGACTTCACCGCTTCCACGACACCTTCCGGCGGCATGGGCGCCATGGGTGCCCCGGGCGGCATGGAAGCCCCCCGCGACCGCGGCGACCGCGGCGGCCGCGACGCTCAAGCTTCGACGCCGGAAGCAACGGCTTAGCCATCTACGGCGCTTCGCGCACCCTTTTGCGTGGTTTGTGCGCTACACTTTTCGTCAGCAGAACGCGGCGAGGAGCGCGACGGCAATGAATAGGCCGGCGCGCCCCTCGTATCTACGCTGCCTGCGGCCGTCCCTTCAGGTTCCGCCGCGCTTTCACGGTTCGAACTCGAAAGGGAAAGGAAAGATATGCGCGATTCGTCACTGGGCCCGCTTTTGGCGGTGTTTTATGGCTGCGGGTTTCTGGCTGGCTTCAACGAGAACCTGGTGAATATGGCGCTCGTTGCCATCATGGGCGATTTCTCCATCGATGCCGTGGCGGCGCAGTGGCTCGTGACCGGTTACATGATCGCCGTCACCGTGGTGGTCACCTGCATGGCCTACCTGTACCGGCGCCTGTCTATGCGGACGCTGTTCTTCGCGGCGGCGGCTTTGAGCATTGCGGGCTCTGCGGGCGGCTTTCTGGCGCCGAACTTCCCGCTGCTTCTGGTGGCGCGGCTCGTGCAAGCGGTCGGCACGGGCGTATTCATTCCGCTCATGATGAACGTCATCGTCGACCGCGTGCCCCATGGGCGCCTGGGGACGTATCTGGCCATCGGCTCGGCCATGATCACCATCGGCCCCGCCACGGCGCCTATTGTGACGGGCTTCATGGTGAGCGACCTGGGTTGGCGCAGCGTGTTTCTCGTGCCTCTGGCGGCGGCCGTGGCGCTGACGGTGGCCGGCATCTTCGTCGTGCGCGGCGGCCGCGAACCCGAACTCGTCCGCTTCGATCTCCCCTCGGCGCTGCTCACGGCGGCGGGTGTGACGCTTCTGTGCGTGGGACTCTCGGAGGTGTCGCTGCGCCCAGCCGTGGGCGCTGCGGCTCTCATCGGCGCTGCGCTGGCCCTCGGCTGGTTTGCCCGACGCCAAGAACATTTGGCGCGCCCTCTTGTGTCTATGGAGCCGCTGCACCACGGAATGTTCTGGCCGGCGGCGCTGCTCGTCATGGTGACGATGATGACCTACTTCTCGTTGTCGGTCATGGCGCCGCTGTATTTCGAAGAGGCGGCGGGACTTGCGGCCAGCATGGCCGGCGTGCTCATGGTGGCGCCCGTGCTGGCCAACGCCACGGCCTCGGTGCTCTCGGGCCGCGCCCTGGACCGGTGGGGCGAGTGGCCCCTGCTGCCGACGGGGCTCGCCATCGCCGTCGCAGGGCTTGCGGCCACCATTGCCGGGGCGCTGACGTCGTCGGTCGTCGTCGCCACGGTGGGGATCTTCTTCGGCTATCTCGGCACGGGCATGGTGCTCTCTCCGGCCCAGACGGCCGGGCTGCGTCGCTTACCCGACGAGTTGGACTCCCACGGCGTGACGCTTATGTCCATGGCCGTGCAGCTGTCGGCATGCCTGGGGCCGGCGGCCTACGTTGGCATCATGAGCTCGGCTACGGCCTCGGCCGCCGCAGCCGGCGCGCCCGCCGCCCAGGCCAGTGCCGAGGGCTTCGCCGCCGCCATGATCGCCGCCCTCGTCGTGGCCGCCGCCGGTCTGGTCACCGCCGTCTTCTACGCCCGCTTCACGAAGCGCCGTCCGCTATAGGGAGCCGAGGCGATTCTGCCGCCTTCGTGGAAGCGCTTCAGCGCTTTAGTGCGTTGGAGTACAATGGCGGAAACGGCGGCGAGACGCGAAGGCGCGGGCCGCCTCTTTTGAGAAAGGGATGGTTGCATGGCCGACATCACCGAGGTCGATTACATCTGGAAGAACGGCGAGTTGGTGCCGTGGGCGGAGGCGACCTGCCATGTGTTGTCGCACTCGCTGCATTATGGCTCTGGCGTATTCGAGGGCATCCGCTGCTACAAGGTGCCCGATGAGGACAAGTCTTTCGTGTTCCGTCTGCGCGACCATATGGAGCGGCTGCATCGCAGCTGCAAGATCGCCCAGATCGAGTTGCCCTACAGCGTCGACGAGTTGATGGACGCCACTCTTGAGGTCATTCGCGCCAACAAGCTTCCGGCCTGCTACATCCGACCTCTGGTGTACCGTGGCTACGGCGTCATGGGCGTCGACCCGACAGGCGCGCCGGTGGACGTCGTCATTGCCGTATGGCCCTGGGATGCCTACCTGGGCGCCGATGCGCTGGAAAACGGCGTGGCCGTGGGCATCTCCTCGTGGCGGCAGCGCTCCAACAACGCCATTCCGCCGGCAGTGAAGGCCACGGCTTCCTATATGAACTCCATCCTCGCGAAGATGGAGGCGAAGGCCCACGGCTACGCGGAGGCCATCATGTTGAACGAGGCGGGGCTCGTCTGCGAAGGCACGGGCGAGAACCTGTTCATTGCGCGCAACGGTGTGCTTTCCACTCCGCCGCTTTCCGATGGACTTCTCGAGGGCATCACGCGCGACACGGTGCTGTGCCTGGCCGATGACCTGGAGATTCCCGCTGTAGAGGAAAGTCTCACCCGCAGCGACCTTTACATCGCCGACGAGGTGTTCATGACCGGTTCGGCCGCCGAGCTCACGCCCGTGGGCTCCGTTGACGGCCGCGTTATCGGCAAGCCCGGCGAGATCACCCGCGCGCTGCAGGACCGCTTCTTCGACCTGGTTTACGGGCGTATCGACGAGTACGCTGACTGGCTCACGGAGGTCTAATGGCTGAGATTCGCACCCCGGATGTCGACGATTTGCTGTGTGTGCTGGCCGCCATCGACGATCCCGATACCATATTCGCTCTTTTGGAAGACCTGTTCACCGTGCGCGAGATTCGCGAGACGTCCCAGCGGCTGGGCGTGGCGCGTCTTTTGGCGGCGGGGAAGTCCTATGCGGCCATCGAGGCGGAAACGGGCGCCTCGGCCACGACCATTGCCCGGGTTTCCAAGTGCCTCAGCTACGGCGCCGGTGGTTACGAGCAGGCGCTCAAGATCTTAGACGAGCGGCAGTAGATAGAGCGACCGTAGACGCATTCAAAAAAGAGAAGAGGCGGCTTGGGGGAGCCGCCTCTTTGCAGGGGTTCGAGAACGGATCGGGGAATCTCGTTCTCGGGAAGCGGGCTTGTTGAGGGGCGCCCGCTTCCAAAAGAGAGAAGAAGGAAAGGAAAGGGGAAAGGAGAAGATTGATCAGCTCTTTTCCGTTTCGCTGGTTGCAGTATAGGGGAGGGACGATCTTTGGGAAGACTTTCGGCTTTGCAGTTACCATGGCGTAAATAACCGTGCACGATTCCGTCAAACAGGGGCGGGGCGACCGGGCTGCGTGATACCGACGAAGGTGCGGGCTGGGTGCGCGAGAGTTGTGGAGAAAGTGTAAACCTAGGTTAACTCCCTTGTGCGAACGAATCAGTTAACCTATTATAACTTTTGTCAGCAGGGCTGAGGGAACGAAGCCCTGTAATACCTCCTCTCTTCTTGTTTTACTGGGTGGCGAAGCTTCTCCTCGTCTCGCTGTCGCCACAACATGAAGCCCGCGGATCTCCCCCCCTCCCGCGGGCCTTCGTGTTTTTCGGGCCGAATCTCTTGTATTGCCATGGATCTGAAGCAAAGCGTTCAAAGGGCGGTCGCTTCGGTTGATGCTCTGTGAACTATGACCTTCCGCATCTTGATTTCCTAGCGTTGACGTGGGAATTTCAGCTGAAACAAAGCAGTGGCGCAGAGGCTACGAAAGGGCGCTGCGCTCTAAATTAGTACACGAGCGGGGTAATCATTTACTTGCATGGTTTGCGTAACAAGACCTTCAAGGGAATGGTGATGACAATGAAGCTGAAGTACATGGGCTGGGTGGCACTCTCCGGTCTGTTCGCGGTAAGCCTTGCGGGGTGCGCGGCCCAAAGCGGTCAGACGGCACCGGCCGGATCGGAGCAGGCGGTGGTGCAGACTGAAGAGACCCAGGGCCCGGCTGCGGGGCAGGCCGCCGTCGATGAGCAAGCCGACGCCGAGGCCGATGCGGCCACGGCCGAGCAGGAGGCCGCGAATCCCGCTGAGCTGCAGATCGTCGATTCCGGATGGTTCGTGGCCGACAACGGCATGGTGGATTTCGCCGTAGAGGTGCAGAACCCCAATAAGACCGTTGAGGCAGTTGATCCGGTCATCGAAGTCGTGGGCAAGGACGATGGCGGCAACGTCATCTTCGACGAGACCATCGAAACTCCCGGCGTGCTGCCCGATTCTACCTACTATTACTCCTATGTGGCCGGGTCCACCGCCAACTCCTCGGCCACTTCAACCGAGGTGGTGAAGCCGGCGACCGTCGAGTTCGCCATCATGACGCCCGAGGGCTCGTGGAAGGCCACGGATCAAACGCTGGCCGACGTGTATACCGTGCAGGACAAGGGCGCGACTGACACTCAGTTCGGTGCCAAGGAGTTCACGGGCACGGTGACCGCGTCCGAATCCCTGGATGGCGCCACGCAGTCGCGCGTCGATGTGGTGCTGCTCGATCAGAACGGGAAGATCGAAGGCGGTTACTTCAAGATTGTCGACACCGAGCCTGGTCAGGCGGCCGACTACGACATCTACGCCGTGGGTGCTCCTCAGTACGCGAGCTATGCCGTGTACGCCAGCCCGTGGCCCGAGGAGGACGCGGCATAGAAGCTGAGTGGTTTACTTTGGATTAGACAGAGGGCAGAAAGAAAATAAACCGAGTTCTGACTTTTCAATTTCTCGAGTCACATTAGAGTGAGCGCCAAGGACGGCCCATTGTGCCAGGCTGTCCTTGGCGTTTCAGGTTGAATTCCCAAAAGAGGAGGAGAATTCTATGCCATATGAAAAGGGCAACGGCAAGACCGCTGTCATCGCCCTGGGCGGCAACGCCCTCGGCA
>CABSMC010000077.1 GCA_902478715.1 uncultured Adlercreutzia sp. | reverse complement strand
CTCCCCTTGCGCACCTTCGGCGTCTGCTTGATGTTCAGCGCGAAATCGGGCTCGGCGGCCTCGCGGTAGCGGGGGCCGAAGCCCACGAGAGGGAACTTCCCCTCGGTGATGGCGAGGTAGCCGTCGGCGGCCAAAAGTTCCACCACTTCCATGAGCAGGGCACGCCGGGCCTCGGAGGTGCCGTAGACTGGCAGGTTCACCAGGCCCCACTGACGCAGGTTCTCGGTGTCAGCGCCGCGCAGCACGTCCACCACCGTGGTCTTGCCGAAGCGCCCGCGCAGGGCCTGCACGCAGCGCATGATGGCGCGGGCCTCGGCCGTCACGTCCACCGCTTCGAATTCCCCGTCGCAGTTCGAGCAGCAACGCTTTGACGGAGAACTCGTAGGGTTTTCCTCAGTCGGGAGGGCGGACCCGTGTCCGCCCCTACGGGGATCTGGGGCACAGGCGGCATAGCCATCGTAGGGGGCGACCTCGGTCGCCCCTCCCTGCGGCGGGAGAGCCTCATCCCGGGCGCTTTCTCCGAAGTAGCGAAGGATGTACGCACGCAGGCAACTGGTGGTGTAGCAGTAGCCGACCATGGATTCCAGCATGCGGCGGCGGCTCGCGCGCACCACCTCGGCCTCCTCGACGGTGAGCCCCTCGTGGGTCGATTCCTGCTCGATGAAGAAGCGGCCCGTGGCGATGTCGCCGTCGCACCACAGAAGCAGGCATTCGGCCGGGCTGCCGTCGCGACCGGCGCGCCCGGCCTCCTGGTAGTAGGCCTCCACGGAACCGGGCATGTTGAAATGGGCCACGTAGCTCACGTTCGACTTGTCGATGCCCATGCCGAAGGCATTGGTGGCCACCATGACTGGGGCCTCATCGTTCACGAAGGCCCGCTGGTTGCGCTCGCGCTCGTCGGCCGAGAGCCCCGCATGGTAACGCGTGGCCGCGATGCCCCGCTCGCGCAAGTGGTCGCAGACCTCCTCCACCGTCGCCCGTTTGGCGCAGTAGACGATGCCCGACTCGGCCCGTCGCTCGTCGATGAAAGCGTCCAGACGCGCCAGCTTCTGCTTGGGCTCGCGCCGCTCCACGGCGAAGTGCAGGTTCGGGCGGTCGAAGCCCGTGACCGTGCAGGCCGCGTCGCGCAACCCCAGAAGGCGCACGATGTCGCGGCGCACGAGATCGGTAGCTGTGGCCGTGAGCGCCGCCACAGGCGGACGAGCCGGCAAGCTGGCGATGAACTCCCCGATGGCAAGATACGAGGGGCGGAAGTCCTGGCCCCATTGGGACACGCAGTGGGCCTCGTCCACGGCGACGAGCGCAAGCTGCGCCGTGCGCGCGAACTCGACGAAGCGCGGGTCGGCCAGACGCTCGGGGGCCACGTACATAAGGTCATAGGCGCCTCCGGCTGCCCGGCGCAGCACCTCGGCTTGCTGCCCAGGCGTGAGCGTGGAATTCAGATAGGCACCGCGAATGCCCGCCTCCTGCACGGCGCGAACCTGGTCGGCCATGAGCGACACGAGCGGGCTAACGACCAGGGCCATGCCCTCCATGACGACGGCGGGCACCTGGTAGCACACCGACTTGCCGGCGCCCGTGGGCATAACCGCCAGCGCATCGCGGCCTGCAAGCAGCGCCGAGACCACCGCCTCTTGTCCCGGTCGGAACGCGTCGTAGCCGAAGCGACTCGCCAGCACGGCCCGCGCCTGCTCCATCTTTTGCTCCATGAATGTTCCCCGTCTTCAGTCGCGCTCGTTTTCCGAAAGCCAGTATAGCGGGTATCGGCGACGCCGTGGTCGCAGCAGAGCCGTCCCAAAACCGTCACAAGTTCCCGGCACGTTCCCCGCGCCAACCGCTACGGCATCGCAGCTAGGCCAATCGCCCTCTCAATTGAGGCGCGCCAGAGCGACCTCGGCCGCGGTCAGCACCTCGGCCACCTGGTCGGGATCCATGGAAGAGAGCGCCGCGCGGGGCTCGGGAGCCGCCGAGAAATCTCCGATGGCCATGCGCAGCCACGCCACATCGTGCCAGGCACCGAGCTTGTAGCCGGCGTCCTTCTGAATGCCCATGAGCGTAAAGCCCAGCTTCTCATGCAAAGCCAAGCTCGCCTCGTTGGGCACGGTGATGAGGCTGTAGGCGTTGCGCACGCCCTGCAGGGCAAGAAGATCGATGAGCGCCCAGAATAGCACGCTTCCCCACCCCCGGGACGTATAGCCCGGTGCGAAGTAGATGGACAGCTCGGCATTCCATGCGTAAGCGGCGCGCTCCCCCAGCCGGTGGGCGTAGGCGAACCCGACGATGCGGCCGTTCTCTTCCACCACCAGATAGGGGTAATCGCCGACGATAGCGCCCATGCGGCGCCGGAAAGCGTCCAAGGAGGGGATCTCTGTTTCGAACGTGATCGCCGTATCGCGGATATAGGGCGCGTACACGGCCAGAATGCCTGCCGCGTCTGCCTCAGTCGCCAGTCTTACCGTGCGCACAACCGAACCTCCTTTAAATCGCCTGCGTGACGCCGTGACAACTATTGTATGCGCGCACCTGTCGCCGTCAAAAGGAGAACTGGCGAGCGGAGGGGAAGCCGCGCGCTACTCGTACTCCACCACGGCCAAATCCGCCGGGCCGCTCACGATGAAGCCCACATCGCGCACAAAGGCCCCGGCGGGAACGTTCCCGTTGTGAGCGTCGTTGGCGACGGTAAGCCGCGTGCCCGAGGCCGAAGCCTGACAGTTCCATGCGTCCTCCAAGGTCACCTCGCCGTTGAAGGGCACCGTCACCGACCAGCTCTTCACGCCGGCGCTGTAGTTCGAGCCGGCCATCTCGTAGCGGAAGAAGCTGCGGCCGCCCTCCTCCCAGCGGTCGGCCACCTGGAAGGTCCACTGCAGGGTGTCGTCGGCGGAGACGAGCATCTGGGCTCCGGCGCTGTTGTCCTTCACCTCGGCGCGGGCCAGCGCCACCTCCTCGCGGGAAAAGCCGGGGCTCTTCAGCGTATCGACGAGCCACAGGCCCTCATCAGTGAGGTCGTCCAGAGTGAAGCCGGAGGTCTTCGCGCAGCCGGGCTTGAACAGGGCCGCCGTCTCGTCCTTGTTCGACAGGTTCCAGCAGATGTAGCTCACGTCCAGCTCGTTCATGAGGCGCACCCACAGGTTCGCCGAAGCGTAGTCGATCTCGCCGGCACCGCTTGCCTCGCAGATGCCGAACTCGGTCACGAACACGGGCAGACCGCCGGCCACCGCCGTGGAAAGCGCGCGGCGCAGGTCGTCTTCGTGGGTGGCGGCGTAGAAGTGCAGCGCGTACATGACGTTGGCGTCGGGCAGCGGGTCGGCCGCCGCGGCGGCAAGATCCTGCGACCAGGTGGGCGTCCCCACGACGATGACTGCATCGGGGTCGTTGGCGCGGATGATGGGAATGACCGCCTCGGCGTAGGCCTTGATGTCGGCCCAGGTGGTGCCGCCGTTGGGCTCGTTGCATATCTCGTAGATGACGTTGTCCGCGTCCCCCAGGGCGCCGGACACGGAGCGGAAGAACTCCTCGGCGGCCCACTGGTTCGTGAGGGGGTTCGCATCCGACAGGGTGTGCCAGTCGACCACCGCGTACAAGTCGGCGGCCTGGGCGTACTGGACGCCGCGCACCACCAGGTCGTTCAGCGCCACGCGGTCGCTCGTCTCCAAGGCGTAGCCGCCCTCCTCTGCCGAGTAGGTGGCCAGGCGCACCACATTGGCGCCCCACACCTCGCGCAGCTCGGTAAAGAACTCCTGGTTCACGTACTGGGGATACCACGCCAGGCCGTGGGTGGAAACGCCGCGCAGCTGCACCGGCTCGCCGGCGGCATCGGTGAGCTGGGCGCCGACGACCTTGAGCGCGCCGGTCGTGGAAGGGGTGGGCGCGGGCGGGACGTCCTCTTCAGCCGGAGCCTCTTGCGCGGCGGCATCGGCCGAAGCCTTCGGCTCCGCTTCCAGCGTGTCTTGGGGCCGCTTCGTCGGCTCTTCCACCACCAGGGCACTCGATCCTCCGGCCGGGGCCAAGCCGCCCACCGTCGCAGCCAGGGCCACGCCGATGCCCGCGAGCACCACGAACACCGCCACCGCGATGCCGATGCGCGCGAACCTTGCCCGTCCCGCCGTCTTTCCCATGGCACGCTCACTTCCAGGGCCTAAAGGCCCGCTCGTTCTTCATCAAGCTCGCCATTGTACACCGCCGCCGGCGCCAACGAGACTTCCACACACATTCCCAAGGCCTGCGCCACATCGGCGAGAAGACCGAAATGGCCAGATTGTCTTCCGCGTTCCTCGGCCATTGAATACAGGGGCTTTCAAACGGGCGCTTTTTCGAGCAGTGCGGCACCGAGGGCGAGGAATTCCTGCTGGGTCAGGGTCTCGCCGCGGCGGCGGGAGTCGATGGTGGCGGCATCGAAGATGGCGGGCAGGTGCTCCGCAATGGCGGCGCCGTCGAGAAGCACAATGCCCGGGCCACCCTCTTCCGCTGAAGAGCCTGCGGCGCCCAGCGGGACTGAGCCACGGCCGGAGAAGTAGGTCTTGCAGGAGTTGGCGATGGTCTTGCGGCGGTTGGTGAAGGCGGCGTCGGCCATCAGGGCCGCAGCAGCGATGACCTCCGGAGACGCCGGCGCGCCGTCGGCCATAAGCGGCACACGGCGGTTCAGTCGGATGACAGCGGAATCCACCCGGGGTGGCGGGAAGAAGTTGCCCGGCCCCACGGCGAAGCGGCCAACTGGCTCGGCGTACAGCCCGAGCTTCACGGTGTAGGCGCCGTAGTTCTTCGTGCCCACGGCGGCGCCCATGCGGTCGGCCACTTCCTTCTGCACCATGATGGTGGCGGAGTCCAGGAAGGGGAAGTTTTCGAAGTAGTCGAGCACGACTGTGGCGGCGACAGCGTAGGGAAGGTTCGCGACCAGCTTGCTGGGAAGACTCGGCCGAAGCTCCTCCTGGGGCACAGCCACGCGGTACCTTGATTCGCTCAGACAGTCCTCGCTCTGCGAAACAGCCCACTGGGCTGTTTCGTTCGCTGCGGAACTCGCTCGGTCAGGGTACCCCGTATCCCCGCCGGGCTCAACCATGGTTGAGGCGACTGAAACAATGTCATCCCTGGTTACATCGAGGGCGTCTTTTTCGATGAGGGCGAACTTCTCGCGCCAGGGGTGCAGGGTGTCGGCGAGGACGGCGGGCAGATCGGGGTCGCGCTCGATGGCGATGACGCTGGCGGCGTGCTTCAGAAGCGCGATGGTGAGCGTGCCGATGCCGGGGCCCACTTCTAGAACACGGTCGTTCTCCCCCACCTCGGCCAGGGCGATGATTTTCTTCAGCACGTCGTCGTTCACGAGGAAGTTCTGGCCGAGCGTGTACTTGGTGCCGATGCCGTGGGCCGTAAGCACCGCGCGGGTGGCACTCGGCGTAGAGAGCGGCGACAGGCGCCCATCGCCGCCGGCGTAGCTATCGATGGCCACCACGGCCGTTGCCCTTCTTCTTGGTGTTCTTCTTGCCATAGGCCGGACCGCCCCCCTTGCCGGAGGACTTGCGCGGGCCGCGGGAGCCCGACTTCGGAGCGACCTGCTTGGGAGCGGGTACCTTCTGGCTCACGGACAGCTTCGCGCGATCCTTCGGACGAGGCTCGACAACCTCGCCCACTCCCTCGTCGCCTTCCGCCTCTTCGATCTCCTCGATCTCTTCCGTACCTTCCACTTCCACGACCTCGTAGTCGTCGTCGAAGTCGAGGCCCATGGCGCCGAAGCCGCCGACAGGGGGCAGCGGGTACTCCTCGGCATCGGCGGTGATCTCGCCGTCGGCGCGGATCTTCCCCACCCAGTCGAGCACGAGCTCCACCGTGAACCCGGCCACGGACAGCGCCGAGCGCACCGTGCCGATGAGCGGCTCGAACCCGTGCGGATCGCCGCCGGCCCCCACCACGTGAATGACAGCGGGCCGCTTGGGCCGCGTGCGCAGGTCGGTGAAGTAGTAGGGCTGCAGGCGGTCGAGCAGCGCCTTCATCTGGGCCGGCACGCCGGCGAAGTACACCGGGCAAACCACGATGAGCTCGTCGGCCGCGTCCAGGTGCTTGCGCACCTCGTTCATGTCGTCGTCGATGACGCAGTGGTGAAACAGGGCACCGGATTCCGCCACCGTCTCCTGGGGCAGCAGCGGATCGCCCTCCTCGAACAGGTGGATGGGCTCGTCGGCGGCTGCACGGCACTTATCGCAGCCGATGCACGGCCCCACCTCGGCAGACGACACCGACACGATGGACACCCCGTCGTCCGGGCACTCCTCGATACAGGCGTTGAACAGCTCGTCGGCCAGTGCGGCACTGCGCCCGTCAGCCCGGCACGACCCGTGCAGAATCACTCGATGCATGGGCATCCTTTCCATAAAATTCAGTCTGTGCATTATAACGCGACCGTAAAGCCGGGAAGGCGGCCGGAGAAGAACCATAAGTTGTCTCGGCAGAATGCGGCCTCACCGGCGCCTAGGTGCGGGGTCGAGCCCCAAATCCCAATCGCTCTCCTGCTGCGCGATTTTAGCCGGCAAATGCCTTAAGCACGGCCAGCCGAGGCGCAGCGTTTTCCCTAACGCGCCTTGCCATGACTTGCACGTCGGACCCCGGGAAGCTGGCCAGATCGATAGCTTCGAAACGCTCCGCAAGCAGCTGCGCCTCTTTTTTTGCCGCCCGCAGAGAAACGCCCATATCGTGAGCCATGCACGCCAAATCGTCAGCCGAGATTTCACTCAACTCTCTATGGGCGCCAAGGGCAAAGGCCATTTTGGTCGAATAACCCGTCAGCGGGATGCACGTCAGATCGTACAGGGGAGCCAACGTGCGACGCTTCCAATCCTCGCTGTATAGAAAGGCGTAGTTCTTAAGATGGTTGTCCGAATTCCCGATAAGGTAATGGAGTAGCAGCCGCCGCGCCATTTCGAGCCGGTCTTGTGCCGGACGCTCGGAAACTGCGTCGATGAGCTTGGCGATGACTTGGATGTAACTGACTTCGGGGTATGCGTCGGCGTATTTCAAATACAAGGGAAGCCCGCGCGCTTGGCAGAAATCCTCTTGATGCAACCGCAAAAGACCGTTGTTCCCAAGCGGAACGCGGTCGTAGCGTTTGACGGCAATGGCACCGGGGATTTCAGGAATAAGAGCGACATCAGAGGTCGCGAAACCGCACTGGCGGGCGATTTCCATGCACGCGATCTCGTTGTAGGCAAGTTCCTCTCTGCCTGTTCGAGCGACCTTTACGATGTGCGAAGATGGAGCAGTTCCAAGCGGCAGCCGCCAATCGCGCAAGGCGGCATCCCGCGCATCGATTCCCTCGGGCAGGTACCATGCCACCTTCGACTGCGCTCCGGAGAGCGAAAGCCGTAGCTCATCAGTCATCTCCGTCACCGCCCGTTCGGCATCCTCGCGCATCTGATCGATCATCGAAGGCTCCAAAGGAGCATAGGATGGTTCGAAGTCGGCCAAATCCGTCCCTTCGGCTACAAAGGTGAGCGCGCCGATGCTTTCGCATCCCAATTTCTCGAAGAAGGCGAGGAAGTCGTTACGCGGCACCTGATAGCGCTCGGCCAGGTTGGCGAGCACAGCGCCCTCGGGCAGCAGACCGTGGAAAAAGGGAGCGTACTCTTGGGGTTCGTAAGGCCCAAAATCAAGGGGCATGCTCTCAGAGATGCCGCATTCACCCCGCTCTTCCCCCCGCTGGACATATCGAACATCGTAGAAAAAGCGCACCTCGTCTCTCGTCGAAATAAACGTCCCTGCCAACTCCCATGCCCCGTGAAAGTCGCGATAAACCTCCAGCTTCATTCCTCTCCCCTTCCCTTGGCATATAGATCGAGGCCGATGGACTGGCAGACATAGAGCACTTGTTTGATGTTGCCACCCGCCACCCCTCGTTCCAGCTCTCCGATGAAGCGAGGAGAGCACTGGCAGGCATCGGCAAGCTGCACTTGCGTAAGCCCCAACTTTTTGCGACGCTTGCGAATGGCCTGGCCCAAATCCTCGGCGTCGCGAATCTTCCCCTGCGGATTACGGGGCCTCCCTTGACCAAACGTTATCTGCGCATCCGAATACATAATCTTCCCATTTCGTACTATTTCAGCAACGATGGGCATTATAGTACCAAATGGGAAGATTCTTCAATTTCTCCTGGAATCTTCCCATTCGGTAAGTTTAATCAAAATACGCGGAGGTACTGTGCGGGTTGCCCCTTTAATCTGTAAGCGCCATAACTGCTGCGTCTTCAGCTTGATCTAGCACCGCGGGACAATGCCCCCAGCCAACGAGAGATTGGGGTTGCGATGACGATGATGAAGCCAGACGAGCGCCGGGCCATGCGCCGGCAGCAGATCGAGCAGTTCCTCGCCAGCGACATGGGCGTGATGGAGTGGACCAAGCTCAACCGCATGAGCACGTCGACCTTCTACCTGTGGCTGCACAGGTTCCAGGACGAGGACCCGGAGACCTTCGGGCGCCGCGAGCCCAAGGGCGGCGGGTGGATCGAGCTGAGCCGCGCCGAGCTCAGGGACAGCGTCGCTCTCGCAAAGGCGGACGACCCCGCACCAGCAGCGCCTGTTGTCGCGGCCGCCGCGCCCATCCCGGCACCGACCCCCGACCATCGCCCCGCCATCCGCATCAGCGTCAACGGCGCGGGCGTCGAGGTGCCCGCAGGTGCGGCGGAGGCCGACATCGCCGCGGTGCTCAGGGCGGTGGCGTCGCTGTGAACCCGCTCACCTCACCGGACAGGATCCTCATCTCCAGGCACCCGACCGACATGCGGGCCGGCATCCAACGCCTGGCCAGCATCGTCTCCACCGACTTCGGCGAGGATCCCCAGGACGGGGCGCTGTACTGCTTCGTGAGCCGCGACTGCCTCAAGATGAAGATGCTGAGGTTCGACGTCAACGGCTGGGTGCTCTACTACTGCTACCTGGCCGAGGGCACCTTCAGGTGGGAGCACCGCCCGGACTACGCCGACCCCAAGCTCACATTCGAGCGCCGAAAGCTCATGTGGCTGCTCGACGGGCTGGACCCCGAGAGCCTCCAAGCGCCCCCGCCGGTCACCGCCAACATCATCCTCTAGCGGCAAAACGCAGGTCAGATGCGGTTTTTGCCACCTCTGTAGGATAATATACGCATGCAAACGACCACCGACTTAGAGGCCATGCGCGAGCTGCTGGAGAGCATGCAGGGGCAGATCGCGTCCCTCGTCTCCCAGAACGACGCGCTCGCCAAGCAGGTCTCCGACCTCAGCGAGGACCTGCGCGCCCAGGTCGCCGAGTCCGACAAGGTCATCGCCTCTTTGAAGGCCGAGCTCGCCGAGGCCAAGCTCAAGGAGGCCTCCCTGGTCGAGGAGATCAAGTTCTGGAACATGCGCTTCTACGGCTCCAAGTCCGAGAAGGTCGCCCACGGCCAGATCTCGCTGTTCAACGAGATGGAGGCAGCCTTCGACGAGGAGCACCCCGAGCCTTCCATCGAGGACGCGCTGCCCAAGAGGAAAGGAAAGCCCCACAGGCGCGGCGGCAAGGTCAACATCGACTACGACAGGCTCAAGACCATCGTGATCGAGCACGACATCCCCGAGGGCGAGCGCGCCTGCCCGGAGTGCGGCTGCGTGCTCAGGGAGATGACCGTCGAGGTCACCAAGCGCCTCAAGATCATCCCCGCCCAGATCTACGTCGAGGAGCACCGCCGCCACGTCTACAGGTGCGCGGACTGCTGCGGCGCGAACGCCAGAGGCGAGGAGAGGAAGTCCGTGATCGTGAGGGCGCCGCAGCCCAAGCCGCCCATCCCGGGCTCCTTCGCCACGCCGTCGCTGATCTCCTACGTCATCAACGGCAAGTACTCCCTGGGCCTGCCGCTGTACCGCATGGAGGCCGAGTTCAGGTCCATGCGCGCCGAGATCGAGGCAGGACATGGCCAGCTGGGTCATAAACGTGCACGTCAGGTGGCTGTCGAAGGTCCACTCGCGCATAAAGGCGGAGCTGCTTTCGCACGACCTGATGCACGCCGACGAGACGACGGTCCAGGTCCTCAAGGAGCCGAGCCGCAAGCCGACCCGCAAGTCGAGGATGTGGCTGTTCTGCTCGGCCAAGCGCGACACCCCGGCATACGTATACGAGTACCACGAGACGCGCGGCAAGTCGGTCGCCGAGGGCTTCCTGCGCGGCTGGAAGGGCACGCTCACCACCGACGGCTACCGCCCCTACTTCAACCTCCAGGAGGCCGACGTCACCAACACCGCGTGCCTGGTGCACGTCCGCCGAAAGTTCGCCGAGATCGTCAAGGTCGCCGGCGGCGACGCCAAGGCGGCCAAGTCCCTGTACCCCAGCGTCGCGCTCGACGCGCGCAGGATGATCGACGAGATGTTCAAGGTCGACAAGGCCTTCGACAAGCTCGACGCGAGGGAGCGCAAGGCGAAGAGGATCGAGGAGCTCCAGCCCCTCATGCGCAACTTCTACGCCTTCTGCGTGCGGAGCGCGGAGGTCGCGACGCCGAGGAGCAAGCTGGACAAGGCCCTGCGCTACGCCATCTGGAGCTGGCCCTACGTCATGAACGTGCTCGACGACGGCCGCCTGGAGCTCGACAACAACATCGCGGAGCGGGGCATGAAGGTCTTCGTGATCGGCCGCAAGGCGTGGCTGTTCAGCGACACGCCCAGGGGAGCTGAGGCCTCAGCCGCCATCTACAGCATCGTCACCACGGCCAAGATGAACGGCCTGGAGCCCAGGGCCTACATCGAATGGCTGCTAACCGAGATGCCCAACGCCGGCGAGCTCACCGACGAGGTCGTGGACGGCTTCCTGCCGTGGTCTGACAAGGTGCCGCAGGAGTGCAAGCTCAAGCCCGAGGTCTGGGAGAAGGTCAGGGAGATGCGCGACGAGCCGATCCTCAACGTGGACCCCGCGGTCTTCGAGGACGAGGTCGAGTACGGGCCTGCGGAGGACGAGGTCCTTACGCTGGAGCTGCCCCGGAGCGCACCCAGGAGTAGAGCCGAAGGCTTCCTAGTAACTTTTCGGGAGATCTCCTAGGAACCTTTCGGGAGGGTTCCTAGGAAGCTTTCGTGTGCCCTACGCGGCAGTTATGGCGCTTACTTCTAACGAAATAAATAACCGCATAACGTAAATGCAGCCATAGATACAAAAGGAATCGAATGGCCAGAGAGGATTGCCCTTACCGATGGTCGATTCTTGACAGGCAAACTCAAGCCTTGTTAATATTACATGGTTTGCCAGACCGAATTAACAAAGGAGGGGTGTCGTGGTTG
>CABSMC010000076.1 GCA_902478715.1 uncultured Adlercreutzia sp. | reverse complement strand
TCGTCGGCAGCGTCAGATGTGTATAAGAGACAGCCTGGGGGCCGTCGCAGAAGCGCCACAGCGTCGGCAGCCACTTCCCGTCCACCTCACGCACGGGCCAGGTGAGGCCATGGTTGTAGATGTACTCCTCGTAGGGGGCCAGCTGCTTGGCCTCCATCTTCAGCTTCGCCTCGGCGTTGATGGCCTCGGCATCCGGGTTCAGGCTCGGGTTGCTGAAGGTGCGGTACTCCTCCCAGATGCTCGAGCACACCTCGCGGTCGGTGCCCTTGAAGGCAGCCGCCTCGGCGTCGTACCAGGCGCCGAACAGGTGGTCGAAGGCGTCCTCGCCGCCGATCTGCTCGCCGGCCAGCACGCGCTTGGCCACTTCCATGAGCATCCAGAGATCCCACTTGGCCTCGCCCGGGGCGTCCACGGCCTTCTCGAACACGGCCGTGCGGCGCTCGCCGTTGCCGAAGGCGCCCTCGCGCTCGACCCACATGGCCGCCGGCAGCACCACGTCGGCGTACTGGCAGGACAGCGTCGGATACACCTCGGACACGCAGATGAAGGCGTCGTTGATGCCCGTGAGATCGCCGCGCCCGAGGAAGCGAGTGAGATTGGGCATCGACACGGCCCAGTTGTTGTGGGCGCTCCAGAGGAAATCGATGCCGCCCTTGGAAAGCTCGCGGAACATCTTCACCGTGTGGTAGCCAGGCTTCTCGATGGCGTCCAGGTAGCCGTTGGGCAAGTCCCAGATGGCCTCGGTGTAGCGGCGGTGATCCGGGTTCTTCACCACGAGATCGGCGGGCAAACGGTGCGAGAAGGTGCCCACCTCGCGGGCCGTGCCGCAGGCCGTGGGCTGGCCGGTCAGCGAGAAGGCGCCGTCGCCGGGGAGGGCGTAGCGACCGGTGAGCAAGTGAATGTTGTAGATGCAGTGGTTCATCCAGGTGCCGCGGTTGTGCTGGTTCACGCCCATGGTCCAAAGCGAGAGAACCTTGCGGCTCTTGTCGGCGAACACCTCAGCCAGCTCCTGGATATCCTCGGCCGGCACGCCGGAAAGCTCGGAGGCGTACTCCAGGGTGTAGGGGGCCAGACGCGCGGCGAAGGCCTCGAAGTCGATGGGCTCCACATTGTCGACAGCCTGGCCGATGTCGCTTTTGTCGTAGCCGTCGTCGGTGGCGTTGCCGATGTTCTCGGTGCCCTGCTTGAACTGCACGTGGTCGGCCACGAAGTCGTGGTCGTACTTGTCGTTCACGATGAGGTAGTTCGCGATGGCGTTGGCGATGGCGATATCGCTGCCCGGGCGGAAGGTGAGCACCTTGTCGGCCGAAGCCGAGGTGCGCGTGGTCATGGTGGTCACGTCGTAGTGGCGCACGTTGGCATCGGCGAGCTTGCGGGCCGTCAGGCGCGAGTACAGCATGGGATGGGCCTCGGCCATGTTGGCGCCCCAGGTGACGAAGACGTCGGTCTCGTCGATGTCGGCGTAGCAGCCGGCCGGCTCGTCGGTCTGGAAGACGTTCATGAAGCCCACGACGGCCGAGGCCATGCACAGACGCGCGTTGGGGTCGATGTTGTTGGAGAGCAGGCCCGCCTTCCAGAACTTCGCCGTGCAATAGCCCTCCACGATGGGCTGCTGGCCGCTTCCCCAGAACGCCAGCCGGCTCTTGTCGGCCTTCCACGTGTCGCGGAGCTTGCCCGCCACCAGATCGAGCGCCTCGTCCCAGGTGGCCTCGCGCAGGCCATCGGGCGTGCCCTTGGTGGACTTGTCGTCGCGGATGAGCGGGGTGGTGAGGCGATCCTCGCCGTACAGCGCGCCGGCCAAGTAGTAGCCCTTCACGCAGTTCAGACCGCGGCTCGAGCCGTTCTCCGGATCGCCCGTGACCGAGATCACCTTACCGTCCTTGGCCTCCACGATGACGCCGCAGCCGCAGCCGCAGAAGCGGCACACGCCCACGGTCTTCACGGAGTCGCCGCCCGATGCGGCCGCATCCCCGCCGGTGCCGGCGAGCGACGAGCAGCCGGCCATGGTGCCGGCCGCAGCCGCCGAGGCAAGGGCCACGGCGGTGCTCTTAACGAAGGTGCGTCGAGTCAACTCCATCTTGTCCCTCCCTTTCGGTCGAGGGCGCCGTATCGCCCCGCCTTCGCGTATCTGCTAGACCGCGCCGTTGCGGCGGGCCACGTAGGTTTCCTCTTGAGCGCCCGCGGGCACCACCACAATGGCGGGCGCGGGGTCGCTCACCGGACAGCGCTGCTCGCACAGGCCGCACCCCGGGCACACATCCGACACCACTTGGGGCGCGAACACCGCGTGAATGTTGTCGCCCTCGCGGGGCCGGTAGTCGATGGTGATGGCCTCGTCGATGAGCGGGCAGGCGCGGTAGCACACCTCGCAGCGCATGCCCTGAAACGACAGGCAGGTGTCCTCGTTGATAACGGCCACACCCATACCGGCACCGCGGCGCTCGGCAGGCACCTCCAAAGCGCCCGTGGGGCAGACTGCCGCGCAGGGAAATTCCACGCACAAGCGGCAGGCCTGGGCCCGGGCGTTCACATAAGGGGTGGAAGCCTCGCGCCCCGCGTTCAGCGGAGCCGTATGAATGGCCTGATAGGGGCACGCCTCGAGACAGCGCCCGCAGCGCACGCAGCGCGCGGCGAAGTGCTCGGGCGCACCGGCTCCGGGCGGCCGCAGCAAGGGTAGGGGCGATGGCGCGGCGGAGGCGACCGCGCTCGCCGCGAAGACGCCCGCAGCGGCCAAAGCGGCGATTCCCGTCAAACGCATAGCCGAACCCCCTCTTCTGTTCGCACGTCCGTCGCGCGGACAGCGCGCTGCGGCATCCTTTCCGCAGCCGTCTCGCCGACGCTCATGAGACGCTTTTTCGAACCGGATTGTTTCGGCGCACAGTCTAGACGGCAACCGTCCCCATCGCGAAGGGACAGTTGCCCGTTATTTCATGGGGACGGTTGAAAAACCCGAGGGGGACACCTTCATGGGGCTTCCACATTTGCTAAGATTCTCACTCAGGAAATAAAGAACCGTCCTCCCCCAACCATGGCAACGCGGAGAGGGAGCGCGATTCACAACCGGGAGGCCCCATGCACCTAGACGAGCACAGCGACACCCCCTTCTACCGCCAGCTGGAGGCCCAGCTGCGGGAAGGCATCGAGAGCGGCACCTACCCCACCGGCTCGCGCCTCCCCTCCATCCGAGGGCTGGCGGCCGATCTGGGCTGCGCGCGCAACACGGTGGAGCAGGCCTATCACTTGCTCGTGCAGGAAGGCTACGTGGCAAGCCGCCCCGGCAGCGGGTACGTCGTGCAGAATGTGGCCTACCTGCAGCCCGACGCCTCGGCTCCCTCCTGCGCCGTGCTGCTGGGAGGTTCCCGGCGGAAAGCCCGCTACGACTTCACCTATGGCAACCTGGAGCCCGGCACCTTCCCCGCCGCCGCCTGGCGGGCCATCACCGACGACATCCTGCTGTCGGTGGAAGCCGCCGGCTGCGACGCCTACAACGACCCGTTCGGGGAGGAGAGTCTGCGCGCGGCCATTGCGTGGCGGCTGGTCACGCAGCGCGACATCGACTGCACCCCCGAGCAAATCGTCGTGCAGGGCGGCACGCAGACCAGCGTCCAGAACCTGCTGACCCTCTTCGATGCCGCCCGGGACGCCGTGGCCATGGAAGACCCCGGCTACGACGGCGTGCGCTCGGTCATTGAACGAGCGCGCTTCGCCATCAAGCCCTGCCGGGTGACCGACGACGTCCGCATGTTCCTCTCCGACCTCGAGTCCTCGGGGGCGCGCCTGGCCTACCTCACCCCTTCGAGCCAGTTCCCCACCTGCCGCATCATGCCGACCGACGTGCGCGAGCGCGTGCTCGCGTGGGCTGAGGCCGCCAACGCCTACATCCTGGAGGACGACTACTGCCGCGACTTCCGCTACCGGGAGCGCTCGCTGGCGCCGCTGGCCTCCATGGACGCCCGGGGACGCGTGATCTACATGGGCACGTTCTCGAAGTCGCTTTCCCCCGCCCTGCGCATGAACTACCTCGTGCTGCCCACGCCCCTCCTTAAGCGATGGCGCGAGGCCTTCGCCAGCTCGTACTCGCCGGTGCCCTGGCTCAACCAGCAGGTGCTCGCGCGCTTCATGACCGACGGCTCGTGGGATCGGCACCTGCGCCGTGTGCAGACGAGAAACCGTCGCAAGTACGACGCGCTCACGGCGGCGCTGCGCGAATATATGGGCGGGAAGGTGGACGTGTTGGAGTGCGGCACGGGGCTGCACCTGCTCGTGCGCGTGCGCGACGGGCGCAGCCAGGACGAGCTCGTGGCCGCCGCGGCCGCCGCCGATGTGGCGGTGTATCCCACCAAGAAGTACTGGGCCAACCCCGCCCGCGCCGCCGAGGGCGGCGTGCTCGTGGGCTTCTCTTCCATCGCCGAAGCGGACATCCGTCCCGGCATCGCCGCCCTGGCCCGCGCGTGGTTCGGGTAGGCGACGATAGCTGCTACGGTCTCAGCCGCCACCCGTAGCACGACACGCCTTTTTGCCAAGCATCACCACCGATTTGGGCATTATGTCCCCTCGTGCTACTTCGTTTTGGCAAAAACCCATGTCGTACTACGGATTTTTGTCTGATTTGGACCCATCAGCCGTAACACGAAGCGTCTTTTTGTCGGAGTTCTTCTACGATTGTGGCAAAAAGGTGCCTCGTGCTACGACCAACGTCCGAGAACAGCCCTTTCTACCGGTTCCGCAACGTATGCACTGCCTTGCTCTAACGCAACGATGTTGACGGGTGCATCATGGACGTCTCGCACGGCGAGCCGCTCGACCAGCTGGCAGGCGCGGATGAGACCGATGGAGGTGCCGGGGAAAGCAGGCAGGAAGGTGTCGTAGAAGCCGCCGCCGTAGCCCAGACGGAAGCCTTCGCGGTCGAAGGCGAGCCCGGGCACGAGGGCCACGGGACGGACGAAGTCGGCGGGGCGCACTTCACGGGAGGGGTCGTCAGGGGGCTCTTCCACGCCGAAGGAGCTGCACACGAGCCCGTCGAGGGATTGCGTAGCGTACCAGCGCATCTCGCGCGTGCCCGGAACAACACGCGGCAGGCACACGGTTTTCCCCGCCTCCCACGCGCGCTGAATGAGCTCGCGCGTATCCACCTCCGCGCCGAAGCTCAGATAGGTGAACACCGCGTCCGCCGCCGCGAACTCCGGCAGCGCCGCCACATTCCGCGCGATCGCCTCATCAAGAGCGAGCCGTTCCCCCGTGGAAAGCCCCTCGCGCACCGCCTTGAACTGCACCCGCATCAGCGCCTTGCCCGTTGTTGCATCCATCGGCATCCCCTTCCGCTCGCCCCTCGTAGGGACGGTGCTTGCGCCGCCCTCCCAATTGCAGCCGACCCCGCTCCTGGCAAGGGGCGACTGAGGTCACCCCCTACGGATGGAATGCCGGCAAAACAAAGCGGGCCCCGGTTTCCCGAGGCCCGCGTCATTTCCGTGGTGGAGATGATGGGATTCGAACCCACGACCCCCACGTTGCGAACGTGATGCTCTCCCAGCTGAGCTACATCCCCACGAAGGTGTGCGCTTTCGCGCAAGGCAGTAGTTTGCCCGATTTCGAAACGATTGTCAACCGTTTCGCTTAAGAGACCACGCGCTCTTCCAACGAATAGTCCACCAGTTCCATCGACTCGTCCACAAACGGCGCGAACAGCGGCTCGCCGTTCTGGGACAGCTCCACCATACCGGTGAGCACGTCGACGTACTGGTAAGACTGGCGAGCGGTGCGGCCGCGCTTGCGGTCGACCTCCATGATGAACAGCTGCGGGTGAACCTGGGTGAGCACGCCTTCGCTCTCGACGATTTTCGAACGGCCCATGTTGGCGCGCACTTTCAATCGTTGACCGACGAAATCATTCAAGGTATCATGAATGCCATCGACGATCTTTGCCTGCTTGGCCAAATCCATTGACTAACTTCCTCACATGTTGGCGGTACAAGTACAGCCCCATATCATACCACGATTGTCAAGCCTCGCAACTTTTTTCGGTCGCGGGAAACGTGACAGCCTTTAGCGGGCGCCCGCGTAAGCGCATACCACCGATTCTGACAAGTTTGCGAGCGCAAGACTCCCAAATCCCTTCATAGGGACATTTTCATTCAGTGAAGAGACACGCTCCGGAGATGCATTCGCCTAAAGCACCGCTACAATGGCGCTCAAGCAATAGATGTAGCGGGCAAGCATTCGGGAGGCATCTCATGGCAACGATCGTGATGGCGGACTTCGATTTCGACGACTGCGACTTCGAGCGAAAGATGGTGGAAGCGGCCGGCATCCAGTTCAAGAGCTTCGACGACGCGCGCAACCGCACCCCCGCCGAGATCATCGAGCATTTGCGCGGGGCCGACGGGGCCATCACCTCCTACGGGCGCTTCACCGCCGAGGTATTCCAGGCGCTGCCGCAGTTGAAGGTGGTCAGCAAGACCGGCACCGGCGTAGACAACATCGATGTCGCGGCGGCCACGGCCGACGGATGCGCCGTGTGCAACGTGCCCGGCTACGGCACGGAAGTGGTGAGCGACCACGCCATCGCGCTGGCGCTTACGTGCCTGCGGCGCATCAACGAGATCGATGCCGACATGCGCGCCGGTGTCTGGGACTTCCATCGCCGCCGCCCCTTGGGCCAGGTGCACGGGCGCACCTTCGGCGTCGTGGGCTACGGCAACATCGGCCGTGCGGTGGCCCGGAAAGCGCGCGGGCTCGGGTTCAACGTCGTGGTATGGGACCACAAGGGCACCCCGGGCCGCTTCACACCGGAGGATTTCCCCTACGTGACCTTGGAAGACTTGCTGAAGACCGCCGATGTCGTTAGCTTCCACACGGCGCTCGTGCCGGCAACCCATCATTTGCTGAACGCCGACAACATCAAGCTCATGAAAGACGACGCCATCGTGGTGAACACCTCGCGCGGCGCGGTCATCGACAACGACGCCGTGGCCGCCGCCCTTTGCGCAGGCAAGCTCTGGGGCGCCGGCATCGACGTGTTCGAACACGAGCCGGTCTCGCCGGACGCCCCCATCATGCACGCGCCTCACACCGTGCTCACCTCGCACGCCGCCTATTGGTCCGAGGAGTCCGCCGTCGAGCTGCGGCGCCGCTGCACCCAAAACGCCATCGACGTTGTGCTCGGCCGCACCCCCGAGGCCTGCGTGAACCCCGAGGCGCTCCCCCGCGCGCTCGCGAAGTAGCTGGACAAGAAAAGGCCCGACCGCGGACTGGAAGCGGTCGGGCCGAAAAAGGAGCCGGAGTGGCGGGAGGGAGATGCCGCTCCGGCGCGGGAAGTGCTTGGTTGCGGACGAGCAGCGCACGAGCGCTCGCGCAGGCCGCGGCACGCGCGCTCTCGCTCTAGCGCTCGCGCAGCTCGTGGCAGGTGCCGCACTCGAAGGTGCCCCGGTGGTGGCACTGGGCGCAGTACTTCATGGCGTCCTTAGGCAGATCCTTCGAATGGTTGTTGTGGCAGTCGGTGCACGTGGCCGGGTTCGCCTCGTGCTTCTCGCCAGCAGGGCGCTCGTGCGGATTCACCGTCGTGCCCTTGTCGTCGGTCAGCGCCGTGGAGCCGGCCGTCAGCGTCGCCACCTCGGACAAGTCGCCGTGGCAGGCGATGCAGGTGGCCTCGTCCACGGTGACGACGGTGGCCTTGGTGGCCGGCTTGTCGCCCATGGCGACGCCGTCGTGCGCCTCGGCCAGCACCGTCTCATCGGTATGGCAGGTGACGCAGGGCACGCCTTCGGCCTCGTGGGCCACGCCTTGGGGACAGGCGGAATCGGTCGCCGAGGCCGCCTCGGCCGTGTGGCAGGTGACGCAGTCGGACTCCATCGTCCAGTTCACCGGCTGGCCAGCCATGGCGTCGTCGCTCCCGGCCTCCTGCTCGGCAGAAGCAGCGGGGCTGTTGCCCGAGCCGTTCGAGTCGGACGCGGGCGCACTCGGCGCGCAGCCCATGAGCGTGCCCGTGAGGGCCGCCACGGCGAGCACCGCGGCGATGATGGCCGCAAAGGCAACGCGGCGCGGCCGCTTCGCTTCACTTTCCATGGAATTCTCCTCTCATCTCGCTCGCGGCTCGCCGCCGCTCGCAGGGGGACGGCCGCCCCGCACCATGAGCGCGCAGGGCGGCCGCCTTACTTACTCGGGTAAGCCTCAAGGCTCGGGGAGCTACTCGGCGTCCCAGTTCTCCAGACCGGAGGCATGGCGCGCGGCGATGCGGCCCCACACCTGGTTCTCGGCGTTGTTGCCGCCGGTGATGCCGTAGGTGTGGCTCTGGAAGTTGCCGAAGCAGCCGGCCGCGTACAGGCGCGGGATGGGGTTCTGGGCCGGGTCGAGCACCTGGGCGTTCTCGTTCTTCATAGGACCGCCCAAGGTGGAGCAGGAGCCGGGATAGATGGACACGGCGTAGTAGGGGCCACTGTCCAGCGGCACCATGGTCTCGGCGGCGCGGTCGAAGCGAGCGTCCTTGCCAGCGGCGGCGAAGCCCTGGTACTCCTCGAAGGTGGCCTTCAGGGTGTCCACATCCATCAGCGGATCGAACTCCTTGATCTTCTGGCCCAGCTCCTCGATGGTGACACCGGTGAGGATCCAGCCGCGCTCCAGCTCGGCCTTGTTGTCCTGGCTCCAGCCGTCCCAGTCGCGCACGGAATCGGGCAGGTCGCTGGCGAAGTTGCCGCACTCGAAGAAGTCGCCCTGGCTCGTGGAGAGCTTGCCAGCGTCAAAGCAGCTCTGGTCGAAGATGCCCCAGGACGGAATGCGGTCGAAGTCGGCGATGGCGTCGTCGAAGGACAGCAGCGTGTGCCAGCCGTTGTGCGGCGAGCCCATGTTGTTCTCGTTCACGAAACGCTTGCCCAGACGGTTCACGTTGAAGTAGCTGAAGCCGGGCATGAAGTACAGGATGGAGAAGTCGTACTCGGGGTCGCGCGTCCACATGGAGTACATGGAGATGGCCATGTCCATGTGCCACAGCTTCGCCCCCACGTCCTCGACCATCTTGATGCCGTCGCCGGTGTTGAAGCGCCAGCCCTCGAACTTGAACGGCGAGCACTTGAGGTACTGGTTCTTCAGCTCCTCGTTGAACTCGAAGCCGCCCAGTGTCATGATGACGGCCTTGCGGGCCTTCACGGTCTTCTCCTCGTTGCCGATCATGGTGTAGGCGCCCACGATCTCCTTGGTCTGGGGATTCTGGATGAGGCGCTCGTCATGGCAGTCGAACAGCACCTCCACGCCCAGAGCCTCGCGCTGGGCATCCAGCTCGTGGAAGGACAGCATGCCGAAGCCGTCGACCGAGGACAGCTTGCAGGAGCCCTCATAGGCGTTGTCGTCCAGGAAGAAGTACTCGGGGATGGCACCGGCCAGCGCCTGCTCCACCACCTCGTAGGTCATGCCGTACTTGTCGGCGTACTCAGTGTTGCGGGCGCACTCCTCGACCCAGGCCTCGATCATCGGATCGGGAGTCTTGCCCTTGGTGAAGGCGCGGATGTAGTCCTTGAAGCGCTCCTTCTCGGACTCCTCCACGATGGTCCACTCGCCGTTGTTGATGGAGCTGTTTCCGCCGCCGCGCTCGGGGGCCTTCTCCAGCACGAGCACCTGCTGGCCGCACTCGTCGGCGCCGATGAGCGACGCCCACATGCCCGCGCCGCCGTAGCCGATGACGAGCAGGTCGCACTCGTAGTCCCAGGTCTGGGGCAGCCAGTCGCCGGTGTTGGCGAGGGTGTCGGCACCGCCCGCGCTTTCATTCGCGCAGCCGGCCAGCGCCGCCGTGCCCGCCATGGCCGCTGCGGCCAGGCCCGCGCCCTTCAGAAACGAGCGACGGGACACGCCGAGTTGTTCGTCTTTCTTCATGAAAGATCCTTCCTCCTCATGTCGTGCGGACGCCCAAGGGCACCTCGAGAGGCTTCGCGCCTTTTGGGATTTCGCGCTTTCGTTCGCGCTTTAGCAAACCTCGAAGGCTCGAAGAGAACACTCTCGAAGGCCGCCCGCTCCCTTGGCGGGCCCCTCCCCTTGCGGCTCTCATCCGCGTTTATAAGTCCCAAGATTACGCAGAACCGCTCGCCCGCGCATCTGAGCATCCGTCGGATTTTCAAAAAGAATCTTTCGTAGAGCGCTGACGTTTCCCCAGATCAACGCATCTAGGATTATCAATCCGATAGGCGCAAATTCCCTGATAGGCTATGATTTGAAGCTCTCTGTGGACGAATCGGCTAGAATAATCGACATTGCACTGAGGCACAGCCTGGGAGGGGAAGCCCGTGTCAGCAACCACACATGCGCGCGAACCTATCGAAGGACCTATCGAAAACGCAACCGAAGAGAGAACAGACGACGCGGCACGCCAAGCTGCGGATTGCGGAACTCCTGCAGAGGGAGAAGGCGAAACGCACAGAAGGCGGCCCGTGGACGATGCGGCGCTTCTGAACTTCCTCATCGTCGTGTTGGGCTTCGGTCTGTGCCGGGCATGGATCGTCTTCTGCCTCGGCGCGCCCCTCGTCTTTCCCGCCGCCTCCCCGACCCATTGGATCTACCTTGCGAGCGGGGCGCTGTGCGCGGCCGTTGTGGCCTTTATCTGCCGCGCAGGAGGAAGCTCGATCGCCCTCATGCGCCGGATGCTCTTCCGAATAACACCCTTCGCGCTGCTTGCCAGCGGCATCCTCATTCCCTTGGCGATACGGGCCAACAGCGAGCTGCTCATGGTATGCGGCTTTGTGGCCGGCGGCATCGGGGCCGGGCCGTTGCAGGTGCTCTGGGGCGATCGCTTCTCGCGCCATTCGGTCCACTTCGCCGCCTTCGCCTCCCCTGCGGCCGCCATCGTCACGGCAAGCGTGGCCGCCCTCTCGTCGAGCCAGACGAGCTTCATGGGGTTCATCGTCGTGCCGCTTCTGTCCTTCGGCCTGCTCGTCTTCCACGCGGATCGCACCGGGCACCCCTGGCGCGAGCTTGTCGGCAAAAGTGCCCCCGACTCCTCTCGAGACAGCGCGCCCCAAAGCGCGGTCGCGGAACCCGCCGAGGCGATGACGGCGCAGCCGACAGGCTTCAGGGCCGGCAGCCGCGTGCCCCTCGGTGTAGGCAAGCTCATGTTCTCCATCATGACGTTCTCGCTGCTTTGCCGCATGTTCGACACCATGAACAGCGGCGAGGATCCCCTGGCGTTCCTCGGCGGCAGCCCGATCTTCGCCCTCGTCGTGGTGGGCGCGGCCTTCATCGCCATTGTGGCGAAGGCGGGCGATCGCTTCAACCCCACCTTCATCTACCGCCTGTCGCTTCCCATCATGGTGGCGGGCTACGTCGCCATCGCCCTTCTATTCGACAGTCACGCCGCCATCTCGCTGCTCATCATCAACGTGGGATACGAGTTCTTCGACATCCTCACGTGGGTGCTGTTCGTCGACGCCTCACGGCGCCACAATGAGAACGCCCTGTACATCTTCGGGCTCGGGGTGGCCTTCATG
>CABSMC010000075.1 GCA_902478715.1 uncultured Adlercreutzia sp. | reverse complement strand
GAGCCAGCTCGTCGGTACGAGCCGAGGGGGGCGCCGACGAGAGCGCGGCCGCATGGGCGAGCAGGGTTTGCTCGTAAGCGTCCAGCCAGTCGAAATGCTCGGACAACAGCGCAAGAGCAGCCTCATGGTTTCCCGCATCGACGCACAGGGCCACCACCTCGGTCATGAGCGTCACATGGTCGGGCATGGCGCAAAACTCCATCGGCACCTCAAGTTCGAGAGCGCGATAAAGGGCCCGCATGTGCTGGGCGCTGTCACCGAGGAGCAGATGCCGGGCCGCACCAAACTCAGCCGAGACCCCTCTGCGGCGCTCCCGTCCATCGGCCCAAGGCTTATAAAGCGATTCGACGGGCACCGCCGCCGCGGGAGCGCCCAAGGTGAGCACCTCGTTCTCGAGTCGGCAGCGCACGGCGCCCACCGGCGTCGCGGGCGCTATCGCTAAATCGGCCGCTGTCGCACGGGCCGCCTCGTACGCCGCTTCATAGTCATCGCCCCATCGCGAGAACAGAGCCCCAATGGCGCTCAGGTAGGCTGCCTTGGCGCAGACGTTCACCCGTGCGGCATCGCGCACGACCTCTCTCTCCGATGTTTGCGCGGTCGCACGCGCAGCCCCGCCTCTTGTCTCTTGCATTTCGCACCTCCTTCCGTTGGCGCTCCATGCTAGAATCGTCGGCTATGCGCCATATCATCAGTTTCTGATGATTTACCGAGACGCAAGTCAGTCATAATAGAGGACGCGACAGGGAAACGCCCAGTTCACACTGGCAATGGAGAAGGAGGAGCAGGGCCGTGACAGCAGTCCGCGATGCACCATCGGCCGCTATCGAGCCGCTTCACCGCTTTCTGCACCTGTGCTATCTCGGCCTCGCGTTTTTCTGGGCCTGCAGCATGCTCACCTTCCGCAGCTCCATCCTGCTCACCGGCGCGGCGGACACGCCCCAGTACAATACGTTGATCGTCGTCGTATCGTTTTTGGCAAACATGACCGTGCTCTTAGGCGTGTCGGCCCTTGTAGAGCGGGCGCCGGAAAATCTGGCGAAACTCTCGCCGTGGCCCTTCTGCGGATGCATCCTTGTCGGCATCGCGGCTATCGGCGGCGCCGGCATATGGTTTGCCGGCCCAGCGCTTTCCGCATCACTCGTGATCGGCTCGACGCTATGCGGCGTCGGCTTCGGCTACCTATGGGGGAGCTGGGCGGACGTGCTCGGACGCGTGCATCCCTCGCGCACGGCCCTGTATGCCCCGGCGTCGTTCTTGCTCACCACCATCATCTTTCTCGCCGTCGACTCCCTCGTGGCCCTCACTCCCTTTCCGCCCCTTGCGCTCATGGCTCCCCTGCCAATAGCCTCGGTTCTCTGCCTGAAGCGCTGCCGTACCGAGAGCAGCCAGCCGTCGGTTCTCCTCGCGCCCCACCGAACCGAGTCTCAGCGCTACCTGGCGGCTCTCACCACCCTCGTGCCGCTCATCATCGCCGCCCTCGTTTTCTCCTGCCTGTTCGGCTTTATGTGGGAGACCGCCGTGCTCAGCGTGAACTCCGCGAGCACGGCCCATGAACTGCCCCTCGTGCTGAATTTCGTCGTTGCAGTGCTTCTTTTGGCCTTCACGGTTGCCTTGCAGCGGCGAGTAAACCTGTCGCTAGTCTACCAACTGCTTATCCCCATCGCCATCGTGCTGTTCGCGGCGCTGCCGTTTTTCTGGAATGTTCACCCCGTAGTGCTGAACGCAATCATGAGCGCCGTACATGGGGTCTTCGACGTGGTCATCTGGTACCTGGTAGCCACAGCTGCCTACGATTACGCCGTATCGGGCTTCGTTATAGGGGGCCTGGTGAGGGCGCTGTCCATTCTCGCACGGCTCGTGGGCATCGGCATCGGGTATCTGATCATGCTCCTCCCCGAAGTGGCTGGCTGCGCTGTAGTGGGCGTGTGCATCGGAGCGGTGTACCTGCTCGTCATCCTGCTATGGTTTCTCTGGCACAACGCCAAACGCTCGGTTTCGGACGAGGAGGCAGAAGGGAGAATGGCGATTGGCGAGGCGACCGGCGACGGCAACGCGAATCCGCATTCGAGCGTCTCAGATCCATCGTCGGTCTTAGCTGCCCCAACAGCCGTCAAGGCAACCGACAAAGCAGCTGCCGACCCTGCCAGCACCTCTCCCGTTGCGGAGTCCATCAGCACTTCTGCGACCGGCGAGATCGATGGGGCCGAAGCTATTAACAGCGAAGAGGTCGTCTTCGCGCTCCTCGCCGACGACTACGGCCTCACCCGTCGCGAGGCCGAGGTGCTCCCCTACCTCGCCCGCGGCCGCTCCGCAAAGGTCATCGCCGAAGCGCTCTTCGTCTCGGAATCCACCATCCGCACCCACACCCGCCGCATTTTGGAGAAGACCTGCCTGCATTCCAAGCAGGAACTCATCGATCTCGTTGAGAAGTATTAGAAGCCGGCGGTGGTGCGCGCCGCTTGGTGCACCAGTCGACGCGCACCACCAAGCCGTCTAAAGCCTTGGCGCGACACCACGCGCAACCAGAACCTGCGGCTCTACGAGCGCGGTCATGACCCGGCCGCCCGCATCGGGCGCATCACACTGGAAGAAGAGCGTCTAAAAGCACCATCGATCCGAAATGTGCAAAATGAGCCATTTCTCGTAGCTATTGGCGGCAAATGCGAAAAGTTTTCCCTGTTCACGCTAAACGGTTCAAGCCCTCCCGGCACAAAATCCTACGAGAAGTACCCTGTTTTGTGCATTCGAGGCTTCCCCATAATCCGCGGGGACTACTCCCGTTGGTGTATCTGCGTGGGCCGGTCGTGATTGGGGGTTGCCGAGGTCATTGGGACGTGCTGGGGCGTGATAGTGTGCACTCCAGCACATGACCGACCCCCTTTCAGAAGGAGATCACCAATGACCAACTTGAACACCACTCCGAACCCCTTCGGCAAGCATTCGTTCCGCGACAACGCCGTCGACTCCGCCGCGAGCCAGACCTACGAGTTCGACATCGACGGCTCCGTGGCCGCCAGCGTCGAGAACACCGCCACCGCCAAGCCGAAGTTCGGCCGCCGCTCCTTCCTCACCGGATTCGCCGGCGCCGCACTCGCCTGCATGCTCGCGTTCGGCGTGCAGGGCGCCATCATCGACCCCGCCACCGCCGAGGCCACGGGCACCCCTTCCGCTACCCAGACTGTCATCAACACCAACGATGACGCGACCCTGGCTGAGGCCGTGGCCGCCAAGTGCCTGCCGTCGGTGGTATACGTGGAGACCTACGCCGATGCGGGCGGCCAGCTCCAGGGCCTGGGTACCGGCTCGGGCGTCGTGATGACCGAGGACGGCTACCTCATCACCAACAACCACGTGGTCGACGGCGGCAGCGCCTACAAGGTGACCATCGCCGGCAACACCTACGATGCCGAGCTCGTCGGCACCGACCCCTCCTCCGATATTGCCGTGCTGAAGGCCAAGGACGCCAGCGGTCTCACTCCGATGGAAATCGGCGACTCGGACAATCTCACCGTTGGCGAGTGGGTCATGACCCTGGGCGCTCCCTTCGGGCTCGAGCAGTCGGTGGCCACGGGCATCGTGTCCGCCACGAGCCGCTCGCAGATCATGGACGCGAGCGAGTCGATGCAGTCCGGCGGCAGCGGCGAGACCACTATCTACCCGAACATGATCCAGACCGATGCGGCCATCAACCCGGGCAACTCCGGCGGCGCGCTGGTGGATGACGAGGGCAAGCTCATCGGCATCAACACGCTGATCACCTCGTACTCTGGCAACTATTCCGGCGTCGGGTTCGCCATTCCGGTGAACTACGCGGTGAACCTCGCCCAGCAGATCATCGCCGGCGAGACCCCGACCCACGCCCAGCTCGGCGTGAGCCTGTCCACGGTGAACGACCAGGCGGCTGCCAGCTACGGCCTAGCCGCTGAGTCCGGCGCCTACGTGGCCGCCGTCTCCCAGGGCTCCGGCGCCGAGGCGGCCGGCCTCCAGGAGGGCGACATCATCACGGCCCTGGACGGCGAGTCTGTGGAAGGTGCCTCCGACCTCATGCTGGCCGTGCGCGGCAAGAATCCTGGCGACACCGTGCAGCTCACCGTGAATCGCAACGGCCAGGAGCAAGAGATTTCCGTGACCCTGGGCGACGATGCCGCCAGCCAGAAGGCCGCTGCCGAGCAGAAGGCCCAGCAGGAGCAGCAGATGCCCGAGCAGGGTCAGGACTTTGACTGGGGCTACGGCGACGGTAACGACTACGGTTACGGCTGGGGCTACGGCGACGGCTACGGCCAGGACGGCGGCAACGGGTACGGCTACGGCGATGGCTACGGCAACGGCCTGAACCTGGACGACCTGTTCGGCCAGCGCTAAGCCGTCGAGACGCCTTACGCGTCAAGCATGCCGACAGAAGGGACTCACGATTCCCTTACTGCAGGGGCGACCACACGGTCGCCCCTTTTCTATTGAAAGCTCTGCGATTGAATGCTCTTTACTCAGCGCTGAGCACTTCCAGGTTGCCACTTATGATGTCGAAGGTGAGATCGCAGGAGTGCGACGGATCTCCAGCGGAACCGGCGAAGTCGTTCGTGAAGTTCCCAGAGGTTTTATCCACCTGCGCCGTCAGCGCGGTATCGGCCGGAAGCTCCAAAAATATCCGGCCATCTCGCCGACCGCATCTCCAGCATATCCGGCGATCTCGCCCATGGCGTTCCAGCCCACACAGCCCATCAAGCCACCGGGCGCGAACAGCGAGCCGCCCCAGGGAACGATGCCGCGGCAGCCGCCGAAAAACCCACAAACCCCCAGACAGAGCAGCACGATAAGGGCGATCTTCACATAGGTGCTCCGCTCCAGCTTCATCGGGCACCTCCCTCGGAAGAGGAATCGTTCTTTGTCGCGACGTCCTGGCGTTCAGCCAACCAGGCTTGATAAGCTGGGTCAGCTTCCAAGGTGTTCACCACCCAATAGTAGAATGGGATGGTGAGGAAGATCACCCAGCCGGGATGCCACCAGCCGAAGCAGAAGCCAGCAAGCAGGAAGATGACCGCGCACAGAAGCGGGTAGGGAAACGACTGCAGCGGATCTTTCGGTTGGGGCGTCGGTGGCGGCGCAATGGGCACCGAGGATGCCGGCGGAATGGAACCCGGTGGGCAGGAGCCAGGAGGGTAGGCACCCGGGCTCTGCGGCGATGCCGGCGAACCGTGCGAAGACGCGCCAGGACCATAGCCCGCACTCGGTGGCCGATGGCCCGGCGCTCCGTATGTGGAAGGCGAGAACCCGTGCGGCGCCCCTCGGCCGGAAGCACCGGCCTGTCCAGGGGACGGAGCAGGCGGCGGGAAGCCTCCCGACGTCGCCGCGGGCGCGCTCACTTCCACGACCACTTTCGGCACATCGGGCGCCTCAGCTGCCGTCGCAGCCGCCGCTTCGGCCCGCGCCGCAGCCGCCAGGGCCGCCTCCGCCGCAGCAGCGGCCTCGGTCTCAACGGATTCCGCACGTTCCTGGGATTCGAAGCGCATGTCCTCTTCCACCTCGGGGCTCACGCGCAAAAGCTCATCTAAGGTCACTTCGTACAAGTCGGCCAGGGCAATGAGGTTCCCCATATCGGGCGCCGACTCGGCCCGCTCCCACTTGGAAACGGCCTGGCGCGACAGCCCCAGCTGCTCGGCCAGCCCCTCTTGGGAGAACCCGCGCTCACGGCGCAATTCGGCAAGGCGTTGGGCGATTTCGACGTTCATCACGGTTCCCTTTCGCGTCTTGTTCGTCACATCTCGCCTTTCACCCTATGGTTTCAACCCTAGTTGCACCAGCACCTTATGTGGTCAATTTACCAGAACCGAGCGAAAAATCTCCGACAACCACTGGTTGCCCCACCCACGAACAGGTAATTTGCGCTTCTTCCAAGCCGCCAGCCCACGACCACTCGCACCTCCTTCGCAGCGCAAGTCACCAACCTCATCGGTCACAGCGGATACTCGAGCAGATCCTCGATGCGGCAACCCAGCGTCTGAGCGAGCCGATAGAGCGATGCGCCCTGGCCGTGATTGATGTTCTTGCAGCGCTGCTCATACTGCTGAATCGCCCTCAGCGACACGCCCGACTTCTCCGCCAGCGCCACCTGGGAAAGACCCCTTTGCTCGCGCCACGATTTCAAAGGAGCACCCCGCCGGGCCACGCGCTCCTCGATCACTTCAACGAACTTCTGCTCTGCTGCTTCGTGGAGCGGCCAATACAGCGTGCGGATTTCCTCCATAGTCGTTACGCGACCTATGGTTCGGAACGGGCGGCCCGTCTCCCACTGCCAGTAGGCCAGAACCCAACCGCACCAATAGTCGGGCCCTTCCCCGTCGGACGCCATATCGGCCAGAGGCACGCCGATATCCAGCCCGGCCCGATAGCACACGTCAAGCACCAGCTCGATGCCCGACGAACCGCTCACATAGCGCGGGGCGCCGGCACCGAACGCATCGGCGACCCCCGTCGCTACGAACATTTCGAAGAACTGGCCGAGTCTCAGGCCGGCACGGTTGGCCGCGCAATCGAATGCCTCGCCCAGCGCCTCCATGGCATCGAACAGATAATCTTCGCTATAGGCCTGCAAGATCGGTCACCTCTTCTCGCAAAAGGTCGCGCAAGAAAATACCGTCGATGCCCTGCCGGGCAGCCTCCTCGCGATAGAGCGCCCGCGCCTTCTCGTCGCGCTCCTTCCGCTTAGGATAGTAAACAGTACTGGGCGCCACTGTGGCTTCGACAAACTCGATGGCCTTGAATGCCTCCGGGCTCTTGAGTACGATCTGCTGGCCCAAATCACCGAGATGCAAAGCCCGCGTCAACTGCTCCAAAGAAATATCGTTTCGCAAAAAGGCGCGGGCGAAGGTGAAGTAACTGTCATCAGCACGGTGCCCCACGATAACGTCGAACGACTCCGCATCCAGCAGGTAGTGGGCACGAAGAAACTCGCTACCCGCTTGAGCCACCGGGGTGCGCAGATCGATCTTGCGATGCTCCAGCAACAGCGCCAGCCAATGAAGCGTCGAGTATTCCGGAGAGGAAAGTTCAAGAACCTTAAGGCCGCGGCCATCGAAGCGATACTCGTTAGCGTAGCCGTCGTAGCCTTCTTCGGAGCAGGCCCACTCGCGCGCCAATTCGATATGCTCGGTGCAATAAAACCCGCGGCCGTAGTCGTTATATGGCCTACCACCACCGTAGAAAGGATGCGCCACTATTTGAGGCGATCCATGAAATAGGGTCATAAGTTCCATGGTTTACCTATCTCTCCAGAGATACTTCCAGAAGTATAGCATAGATATCTCTCCAGAGATATCTAAGATACGCCACGGAATCTTGCTTGGCTTACTGCAAGCCCTAGGCGACGTCGCCCTTGGCATCGTTGCCTTTGCGGGCGTTCCACCATTTGGAGAGTTGAACGATGATGACTTCCACGAGCGGAATCGTGAGGAAGATGACCCAAGCGGGGCCATGCCAATGAACATCGACGAAGGTCATCCAAAGGAACCAGGCAGTAGCCCCTATGGGATACAGCGCGCACAGCATGGGAGCAATGCGGCGGGATGCGACTGCCGCGCCCACAACGTAATACACCGGAATGAGGAACAGCAGAAACAGCGTCGGCCCCCAGATACCGCTGAGCATACCGAAGGCAAGATACGCCACAATCACCAACGCCCAAAAGGGAAACTTCAGCCACTTTTTAGCTCGCTCGGCATTGAAGTCATCGGGCGACACCCCGAAAGGATTGTCGCGCGTGAAGATATGCTCTGCCACCTCCGGATCCGTCGTGTTGACGCGCACGCCGTCCCAACCGACGTGCACCTCTTCGCCGTGGCGGTCGACCACGTGCACGCCCTCGGCCCAGGACACGTGCACATGGTCCTTGCCGTCGTCCACGTGAATGCCGTCGGGACCGAGATGCACGTTGCCGCGGCCCTCCTTTTCGAAGGACGCGCTTTCGGCATCGCCGGCATCAGTCTCACCAGCACTCCCCCGTGCCTCGGCTCGGTCGGCGGCTTCGAAGGCCACGTCGTCCTCGATGGACTCGTCCACGTACAAAAGCTCATCCAGCGACACCCCGTAGAGCTTCGCCAGGGCAATGAGGTTGTCGGTGTCAGGCGACGACTCTGAGCGCTCCCATTTGGAAACAGCCTGGCGCGACACGCCCAACTTCTCCGCGAGGGCCTCCTGCGAGAGTCCTGCGAGCTTCCGGCGCGCGGCCAAACGCTCGGCGATTTCCACGTTCATGATGGGCTGCCTTTCTTCTGCGATGATTTCCGAAACGCCTTGGAGCCTACCGAAAACCACTCCGCCACGGAACCAATTCGCGTTGTCATTTCCCGCAATTATTGGTTGCGGGAACGCTGACATGGGAAAATAACCTAGCGTCCGTCGCGCAGGGCCTTCAGGCGAGCCAGCGTGTCGGCAGGGATACGCTCGGCGACGGTGTTCTTGCGGGCCACCTTCGGAGTGTCGTCCAGGCGCGCGTCCTCGTAGTATTCGCCCATCTCGTGGGAGAAGCCGTCGGCGCTCATGCGGTCGACACCGCCGCCGAACACCGTGTCCTGGATGGCGGCGTCGCTCGTGACCACCATGGTCTCCACCCCGCGCTTGCCCGCGTCGTAGGCCAGCTTCTCAATCACCTTGTCGGCCGACTGCCCCGCCGGCGAGAAGATCACCTGGACGCCACCGATCTTCGTGCGACTGCCCTGGGACAACTCGTTGTCCGCGGCATCGAACACGATGATGGCGCCCATGTCGCGCCCGGCATAGTTCACCACGTCGTTGATAAGCCGGTCGCGGGCGGCGTTGAAGAAATCGTCGGTGTAGTCCTCATCGGCCCGCGGCTGCCACCGATACCGGCTGCCCGACCGCAGCACGTTGTACCCGTCAACGATGAGGAGCTTTTTCCGCTGCTTGGCCATGACGCGATCTGCGGCCTATTCCCAGTTCTGGCGCAGCCACTCGTACATGCAGGCGGTGGAAGCCTGGGCCACGTTCAACGAGGAAATCTCCCCCACCTGGGGCAGCTTCACGCCGAAATCGCAGTTCTCCAACACAAGGCGCGACACGCCTTCGCCCTCGTTGCCCATCACGAGCGCGATCTTGCCCTTGAGGTTCGACTGCCAGATGAGATCGGAAGCGTGCTCGGTGGCGGCGGCCACCCAGAAGCCCTCGTCTTTCAGCCGCTCGATGGTGCTCACGAGGTTCGCCACCTGGGTGACGGGAATGTGAGAAATAGCCCCGGCCGAGCTTTTGTAGGTGGCGGCGGTCACGCGGGCGGCGCGCTTGTTGGGAATGACGATGCCGGAAGCGCCCACGCACTCGGCCGAACGGGCGATGGCCCCCAAGTTGCCGGCATCGGTGATGTGGTCGAGCACCACAATGAGCGCGCGGCCATCGTGCTCCTCAGCCGACTGCTTCGCCGCGTCCAGGATCGTCGTCACGTTCACATAGTCGAACGGGGCGGCCTCGGCCATGACCCCCTGGTGGCTACCGCGCTCGGAAATCTCGTCGAGCTTCTTCTTCGACACCTTCTTAATAGGCACGTCCAGGTTCTTCGCCTTGCGCTGGATGTCGCGCACCAGGCTGTCGCCCTGGCTCAGGTTATCGGCCATGAGGATGTACTTCAGCGGCACGTGGGTGCGCAGCGCCTCGATAACCGGACGCTTGCCTTCAATGAAATCAGCCATGGGTTCGCTTTCGTAGGTTGGGGCCGCCGCCGGCCGTCGCGTCCCGCGCCAATGGCCGAACGGCCGCCAAGGGGCCACTCGCTTTCAACCGCAAAAGTGTACCACGACCGCCGCCCTACCCTGCCGCCTGCCCCAGCAACCGCGCCAAAGCGTCACGAGCGGAACGGACTGGCACTAGCAGCGGGCGAGCAGCTCCTCTCGAGAGACATTCGGCAGCGTCGCGAGCTCCTCGGCGCGACGGCGCACGTGGCCGGCTAGCTTCTCGAGGAATATTTCGGGGAAGGGGTATTGCTCGCAGTTGGCGAAGGAGAAGTCGCCCAGAGCCGCCAGCTGCTCCTTCTGCCGCGGCCCTATGAGGCGCGCCGCCTGCTCGTCGAAGGTGACCTGGGACCAGGAGGGCAGCACGAACTGGGCCTCGTTCGGGAAGGAATCCACCTGATCGAAGGCCAAGTTGAAGAACAGCGAGCGGCCGTTGTCGAACACGGGGGCCATGCCGAGCAGCTCGCCCGTACGGCTGTTCCGCAGCACGCCGAAGTTCGTCAAATGCCGGTCGGTGTTGTAGATGAGCGCGTCGAGCACCATCATAGAGGCGTAACCCTCGAAGTGGGGCAGCCCCCAGCGCAGGTACGACTTCACCGCTGCGGTATGTGACGATTGGCCGAACGCCAGCGCCTGGGGCACATAGGAAACTTCGGGCGTGCAGAAGCAATCACAGGTGCAGCACACGTTCTGTGTCGCAGCACCCCACCGCGCGAGTCCGTAGTGCACGGCATTCAGGCCCATGGCCTCGGCAATCTGAGAGGCGAGGAACTCGGCGCGGGCCTCGCCGTATTCGCCATGGTCGTCGGAGCTGCCCTTGTACAGGCGGCGCACGCCGTCCTCCTCGATGCGCCACGCCTTGCGCAAGTTCCCATTGGTGGTCAACTCGGGGGTGGCCGGCGTGAGCCCGCGCTGGTCGCTCACCACGCCGGTATAGGCCACCGCGGCGAGCACCGAGGAGAACCCGTTGTCGAACAGATTGCACGCGGCAAAGGCGTCCTCGCTGTTCGCAGGCGCGATCCAATAGGAGTCGTTCAGCGAAAGCGCCTTCGACACCGCGAGGATGCCACTGCGATCGTTTGTGGAAAGCCCCAGCGACCGGCACAACTCCGTCGCGAACCGCCGATTCTGCGGAATAGCCCGCGTGGACAACCAGCGCCACAGCCCTTCATCGGTAAGTTCGAGGCCCAGGGGCATCAGCCCCTCGGCCGAGGCGTCCCATTCGTGGAGGAGAACGGGATCGTCCTCCCCGAACGAGAAGCGCAGAAGCGGCCGGTCGAACAGCCGCAGCTCGTATATGTCATCGGTTCGCACCATGGGGGCATTGTAGCATGGAGGGCCGGCGATCCGCGTATCGGAGGGCACCTTCCGCGGCTACATCACGCCGGAGCCGAACAGAACCAGGTCGATGAGCTCCTGCTTGCTGTGGATGTTCAGCTTCTCGTAGATGTAGCGCACGTGGGTGCGCGTAGTTTTGCAGAAAACAGTCAGCTCTTCGGAATCGGCATCCGCAACGAGCCTTACACGCTGTGCATCACCGGCGGCCTGAACACCGACATCCAGATGCACGTGTGCGACGCGAACAACGACCCCATCCCCGGCCTGTACGGCGTGGGCACCGTGGTCGGTGACATGTACGGCGACGTGTACGACTACCATGTGCCGGGCATCAACCTGGGCGGCCCCTGCACCACCTTCGGCTATCTGCTCGGCAAGAATCTGCACAACGGCACCTGGTAGAAGGCGCACTACAGCCCTCCCTATCATGAACCACCCCTCAAAGGGGTGGTTTGCTCAGGGCCTATAAGGCCGAGGGG
>CABSMC010000074.1 GCA_902478715.1 uncultured Adlercreutzia sp. | reverse complement strand
GCCGCGGCGGCATCTTCGGCACCTTCAGCGCCCTCATCGACGCCCTCGGCCACAGGCTCCTCGCCCTCGGCACTTGCGTCGGCCTGCTCGCCAGCACCCTCACCTTCGACAGCGCCCTCGTCAAGAACGATGGGGTTGCCGTCGGCGTCAACCGCCGTCACGCCCGTGCCGTCCTCGGAGCTTTCCTCCTTGGGATAGTTCGCCATATCGACCCAGTAGGGCAGCCCCTCGGGCATGTCGTTGATCTGGATATCGGCGGCGTTACGCTGCTCCTCCAGCCACGAATAGTACGCATTGGACTGGTTGGAAGACTGCAGCATGGAGCGGATAGAATCCTGGAACTCAGTTGGCAGCTGATCGAGGCTCGTCAGCTCCTCGGGTGCCTCGAACACATCGGTGCACTGGATGATATGGATGCCATAGGTGCTGGTCACCAGCCCGCTGACATCGCCTTTGTTCAGGTCGGCGAGCGCCGTGGTGTACTCGGTCACCAAGTTCGAGAGGCGATCCCAACCCACATTGCCGCCCTCGGCAGCGGAAGCGGTATCCTTGGAATAGGACTCGGCCGCCGTCGCGAAATCAAGCTCGCCCGCGTTAATCTTGTCGAGCACTTCCTGGGCCTGCGCCTCATCGGAGGCCTCGAACAAAATATGGGAGGACTTCTTTGCGCCGTCGTAAGAGCTCACGTAGGTCTTGGCGCTCTCAAGCACTTCCTCGTCGGTCGGCTCAGCAGCGCCCTCGCCCACCTTCTGCTGCAGCTGCTGGGACACCAGCGACAGCGAGATATTGTCGCGGTACTCGTCCTCGGTCATGCCCACGGCCTCCAGCGCTTCAGCCCAAGCGGTATCGGAGTCGTAATGGCCGCGCATGGTTTCCACGTACTGGTCGACCTGGGCGGAATCCGCCGTGATTCCCTCGGAATCGGCGCCCTGCTTCACGAGCTCCTGATCGACATAGGAGTTCACGATCTCCTCGCGCACCGACTCGGGCGTGTAGTCGTTCTCGGCAAGCCACTTGCCCCACGCGTCCTCGTCGGTAAGGCTCATCTGGGCGCGAATATCCTGAATGGCCTGGGTAACCTTGTCCTCGGGAATCTCCACCCCGTTGACCGTGGCTGCAACACCACCCGTATAAGTGGGCGTGTCGCTGGTCTGCTCGGAGCAACCGACGATACCCAGGGCGCACACGGCCGCAAGACTCACCGAGGCAAGCGATTTCGCGAAAGACAGCTTCTTCATTAAATACCTTCCTCATAGGCGACGGAAACTGCCAGGCTTCAATTCACGAGTGCGTCTTGAGACAGTTCCCGATGATCTCAAAGCGCATTTTCCCACGCATGACGGCACGGTAACAACCGTCGCACAATTTGCCCACTTTTGATTCACGGTACGTCAATGAGAACGAGGAAGAAATCCCACTTCAAAGCTTATGAATTGGGTCATGTTCGAGAATATGGCCCACACAATTTCGCAATCTGTTTCCCGCAGGGGCGGCGCGCGGTCAACGCCGAGAATTTCGTAGGAGCTGACCTTGGTCAGCCCTCTCGGCCATGGGGGCGACCGAAGTCGCCCCCTGCGGGTGGTTATGTGGCCCAGCTATTGAGCGCGGGACTAGTTCTTCTTCGCCTTCTTGCGGTCGGTGGCGGAAAGCAGGCGCTTGCGCAGGCGCACGGACTGCGGAGTGACCTCCACCAGCTCGTCGTCCTCGATGTATTCCAGAGCCTCTTCCAAGGTGAAGGTGATGGGCGGCGTCAGCTGGATGGCCTTGTCGGCCGAGCTGGAACGCTGGTTGCCCAGGTTCTTCGTCTTCTCGACGTTCACCACCATGTCGCCTTCCTTGGCGGACTCGCCGACGATCATGCCCTCGTAGCAATCGTCGCCCGGCGCCACGAACAGGCGCCCGCGCTCCTGCAGCGTGTCCAGCGCGTAGGCCACGGCCTTGCCGGTGGACATGGCGATCATGCCGCCGTTCTTGCGCCCGGCCATCTCGCCGGTGTAGGGGCCGTACTCCTTGAAGTGGTGGAACAGCATGGCCTCGCCGTGGGTGGCGTTCAGGATGCGCGTCTTCAGGCCCATGGTGCCGCGCGAGGGGATGGAGAAGGAGAGGTGCGTCATGGTCTCATCGGAGGCCATGTGCTCCATGATGCCGCCGGCGGTGCCCATGACCTCGATGGCCTTGCCCGCGTACTCGTTGGGCACGTCCACCGTGGCCTCCTCGATGGGCTCGAGCTTCGTGCCGTCCTCATCGGTCTTGTACACCACGCGGGGGCGACCCACCTGGAACTCGAAGCCCTCGCGGCGCATGGTCTCCATGAGCACGGACAGGTGCAGCACGCCGCGGCCGGCCACCTCGATGCCGGATTTGTCCTCCAGCTCGTTGATGCGCATGGAGATGTTGCTCTCCTTCTCGCGCATGAGGCGTTCCTTCAGCTGGCGGCCACCGACGATTTCGCCCTCGCGACCCACCAAGGGGCTCGTGGACGCCTCGAAGACGACAGCCATGGTGGGCTCCTCCACGGCAATGGGGGCCATCTCAGTGACGGGGCTTTCCGGATCGGTGATGATGTCGCCGATGTCGGCGTCCTCGATGCCGATGACGGCCACGATATCGCCGGCATCAGCGGCGGTGACCTCGGCCTTGCCAAGGTTTTCGAAGGTGTACACCTTGCGAATCTGCGCGCGGCGCTCGGCCCCGTCGGGCTTCACGACGAGCACCTGCTCCTTCTCGTGCAGCGTGCCGGAGGACAAGCGTCCCACGCCGATGCGGCCCTCGTAGCTGGAGTGATCCACCGTGCAAATTTGCAGCGCCACCGGGCCGTCGATGTCCACGTCCGGGGCGGGAATCTCATCCAGAATGGTGTCGAGCAGCGGCACCATGTCCATGTTGCCGTCGTCGGGCTCGCGGCGGGCATAGCCGTTCACGGCCGAGGCGTACACCACGGGGAAATCGAGCTGCTCGTCGCTGGCGCCCAGTTCCACCATGAGGTCGAAGACCTTGTCCACGGCACCCTCGGGATCGGCGTTGGGGCGGTCGATCTTGTTCACGACCACCACAATGCGCAGGCCGCGCTCGAGCGCATGGGAAAGCACGAAGCGCGTCTGAGGCTTGGGGCCCTCGTAGGCGTCCACGATGAGCAGGGCGCCGTCGGCCATGTTGAGCACGCGTTCCACCTCGCCGCCGAAGTCGGCATGGCCCGGCGTGTCGATGACGTTGATCTTCACGCCCTTGTAGGTGATGGAGATGTTCTTGGAAAGGATGGTGATGCCGCGCTCGCGCTCCTGATCGTTGGAGTCGAGGACGCGCTCTTCCACCTGCTGGTTCTCGCGGAAGACGTGGGAGGCCCACAGAAGACGGTCGACCAGCGTGGTCTTGCCGTGGTCGACGTGGGCGATGATAGCGACGTTGCGGATGTTCTCTTGCTTCATGAATCTTCTTTCGGTTCGTTTTTGGGCGCAGAAATTATAGCGCTTTGCGGGGATGATGGCGGGGTGCGGCCGCAGACGGCACCGGGACGACAAACGGGCGCGGCAGAAGGGGTACGATGCGCACGGCCGGACGAGGCGGCGGGAGCAACTACTCCTCGAGGAGCGCCTCGTACTCTTTGCGTTCCTCGGTGAGCTTCGCCAAGTGCTCGTTCAACGTGTTGAGATTGCGCTGGGCACCGAGAAACTGGATGATGCCCCACACGGTGGCGGTGCCGGCGACGGCGGCGATCATGCCGAGGATGCCGAAAGGCCGCCGGATGGTGAGCAGCGTGGCCACCGCGCCAATAGCCGCCATGGCCAGGCCGTTGCGGCGCTCATCGGAGACGGTGTCGCGCTGGGCCACCAGCTGGGCGCGGGCGGCGGCGATGCCAGCGAGGCGCGCCTTGATCTCGGCCTCGGTGAGGTATTCCACTTCCACACCGTCTTCGACCTCGGTCCAGGCACGCGCGGCGCCGGATGATGAGGACGTACCGGACGAGCCGGCGCCCGATCGCGAACCGCGACCCGAGCGACCGCCACGACCGCCGCCGACGGCCGAAGACAGCAGATCGTAGGCCTCCTGCAGGCGCTTGAACTGCTCCGTGGCGCGGTTCTGCAGCTTCTCATTGCCCGCGAACTTGTCCGGATGCAGAATCTGCACCGTCTCGCGATAGGCGATTTTGATGTCGTCGGCCGTGGCGTCGTCTTCCAGGCCGAGTATATGCAGGGCTTCAGTTCTGTTCATGGGCAAAGCCTAACATGATTTTACGGCCCATGCCAGCAGAACCGTTGTGATCACCAAAGGTACGAGATCGGCCGCGTTGCCCGTGAGGTAGGTAGAGGGCAGCACGCCGCCTGTCAGCAAAAGGGGGCCCCAGAACAGCAGATCGAAAAGGCCGTGAACGATTACGGGTGCCATCAGGGAAAGCGCCCGCTGCGGGAAAGGACGCGAGCCGTAGGGACTACGAACGACGAGCAGCGCCATGACAGCCCCGAACAACGTCGACTGCGTCACCTTGAGAAAGCCCTGGATCGCAGCAACACCAATGTCGGCTCCTGGCGCCATCAGCGATCCTTCAGGGAACAGGTGGGCCAGTCCGAATATGAGGGAACTCGCCATTACCGCGAAACCAACGGGATCAACGACTGCGCGTAAGCCGGCGAACCGATGACGATGAGCGCGCGGCGCTCTTCTTGGGTATGCTTCATTCCGGCGACGCGCCCAAGACAGGCATGCCCACAACAACACGCCGCGGAAAAGTACCTCTTCCACCGCCGCCGCCTCCCAAGCCTCGGCAAGCAACGCACCACAGCGCGCCAGCTGCACTGCTTGCGAACCTCCGTCGGCCCACCACTGACCGAGGCCGCCCACGACGCCGGCGAGCAGCACCAAGACGAGCGCAGGCCCAAAGCCCCGCGGTATGATTTTGGTATTTCCCATGGCGCATCATTATAATAGGTGCGCCTCTTTGACTGCGCCGGCACCTTTCAGCCGGCCTCGCGAAAGGATCCCCATGAAGCCTATGCCCTCCGTTACCGCCTTTGCGTTGAAGGTGGCAGCTATCGTGGGCATGACGTGCAACCATATTGCCAACGTGTTCGGCAGCGAGCTGCCAGGGGGCGCCATGGTCGCTTTGTATTCCCTGGGCGGCCTCACCTTCCCCATTATGGCGTATCTGCTGTGCGAAGGGTATCGACACACCTCCAGCGTGCGACGCTATGCAGAGCGACTCGCCGTGTTCGCGGTTGTCTCGCAAATTCCCTATTCGCTGCTGTTCGGAGCGACGGGCAACGTGCTCATCACCCTGCTTATCGGGCTCGGGATGCTGTGGCTTGTCGACCACCAGCGACAGCACCTTGTCCTATGCGCGCTGGGCCTTCTTGGAGGGCTGGCCGTCAGTTCCTTTTGCGACTGGGGCATTATCGGCCCGCTTATGATTCTGCTTTTCTGGCATTTTCACGATCGGCCGCGCGGGGTAGCGCTCGCGATGCTCGTACCTTTTTTGAGCCTAGGGTTGCCGGCTCTTTCATGGGCAGTCAGCGATCCTGCGCCACTAAACCTAGGCGTACTCGGCTATTACACCGTTGGGTTCGGATTGGCAACAGCGCTCATGCTGAACTACAACGGCCAGCGAGGCCGACCGTTGAAATGGTTCTTCTATGGGTATTACCCTGGGCATCTTCTAGCACTGTGGGCGCTGGCGCAAGCGCTTGCTCTCTAGCTGAAACGCCAAACCCTGGGGGGCGGCCGCCCTTCAGAAGCTTTCCCTTTAAAGCAAGGCTAAAGCGCTTGATGCCCGGCGTTCGGAACGGCGACGGCATCAGCCTCGACAGCACTATTGCCCAGCACCTGGCTTTCGAATGTGGCCAGCTGCTGCGCCATCACGAGGCGCCGGCGCACGGCGACAACGCCCCACAGCGCCGTTCCAATAGCCCCCAGACCCGCGACCCAAGGAGCCGGATCAATCGGAGCATCGAAAGCCCCCATGGGAACGTCCTCTTCGGCGATAGCTTCGGCGCCGCCGACCCGAGCAACCATCGGTGTTGCGTCATCGTCGATGGAAACCGTCTCGGCTGCAGGCTGCTCGGCGGGAGCCGTTTCAGCAAGCACGACCTTCGCAGTGCCGGCCTGGGGCGCGGGCTCGGACACGGTCGTGCGCTCGCCCGCGTTGAACCCGCCGCCGTTGGCACCAGCAGCGTTATCGTTGTTCTGGGCATTGCTCTGCGACTGCTGAGGTGTGGACGGCGCGGGAACCTTGATGCTTGGTACCTTCGGGGTTTCGTTATCGGAAGGTGCCTGCGGCTTCACGCCACCGTTGTTGTCGACCGACCCGTTACCATTATCATCGGGAACGACGGGCTTGTCGGTAGGATCGTTATCTCCAGGGTTTTCGGGCTTGACCGGCTCTTCGGCTTTCTTTTCGTAGACCAAGGTCATGCCGGAAACGGAGGATCGCGCGAGAGATTCAGCCGCTACCGTAACGGACTCGCCGCCGTTCTTCTCTGTAGTTAGATCTTTCGAATATTCGTAGCCTTCGATGTCGATGATTTGGTCGTCCGCAGCTATCTCCGACCCAACGGCAGCCAAAATGGTGCGCGTGTCGGTCTTGTTGCCCTGATCATCTACATCGCCCACAGCAAGTGCATTGCCCTCGGCGTCAATGTAGCGGACATCGAAATTCACCAGCTGATCGCACAGTTCTCCGTCGAGGTGCCACGTATGCCCTGCCGCTGCATAATCAGTCGCTCCGGAGCACACCTTAAGGGAGGTCCACTTCGCAGCACTCAGGCTCAGTGCTTGGGCACCAGGGTAATAGTTGATCGACCGCAGAGCCGTGTCTATCTGACTTTGCATAGCTTCAAGCTCAGTTTGGTCAACCTCGTAATTCAAGGGCTTTTCACTCGGTTTTGCAATGCCTTCCAATGCAATGACGCCTACCGTGAACCAGCCCTCCCGGTTGACCTCCAACCCGGCCGCCTTCGCCGTGTCCAGAGCCGGCCCACTTAAATGCAGGTACACGAAGACGTTCGATCCCGCCTCGGGCTCCTCGGGTGCAGGCAAAACAAGGTGCTCGGTAGCCGCATCGACGCCGTCGGCCTCTTCTGCCAGGGCGGTGCCGGGAAGCACCGTCAGATTCAAAAATGTCAGAGCGAGCAATGCGGCCACGCCGGCAGCCAAAACCCGCATCGCCAAACCCATTCCTTTATTGGTAAACCGCGTGATGTCTCCCACGATCATCACCCGCATCCTTCCCATTTCAGCATCTCGTTAAAGATAATCTAAGTTTACCAAATATTGACAGGATTATCAGCTCATCAACCGCATTATTCGGCCTGGGAGATGCCAAACTCACGTATCAGCTCATCCCGGTAGCTCTCTTCCACAGCTGCCCGTCGAGCGTCGTCGAGCCGTTCGGCGCCCAAAAGCAACGCCATCAGCGAAGCAACCTCGCTAGCCGCTTCCGTCTTTGTCTTTTCTGACATCCTCTGTCTCCAGTTTGAAAATGAGACCGTCATGGTACAACTCCCCAAGAATTGCCGAAAGTTTATTCTGCAAGGAATTGGTCTTTGGGATTTGGTCGAATCGTTCACTCATGACGCCTCGCTACTCCTTGTTGTTCGCCTCGACAAAGTCTTCTTTCAATAATTACTTGAGAAGAGGGGGCCGGCGCTCGCAAGAGCGCCGGCGTCGGGCATCACGAGCCCGGCCTCCGGGATGCACGCGACGCCCTCGCCGACGAAGGCCAGGCGCATCTTCTCGCGGCGCTTTCCCTCGGCCCACACGATGCCGCCCACGACGGCGGCCACGGCGAGCCACCACGCGACGGCGACCACCAAATCCAGCGGGTCGTCCACATGGTCGGAGCCCAGCGCGAACCAGGCCCACAGGAGCACTCCGCAGACGACGGCCGCGATCGCTACGACGACAAGATAGCGAATGCCGGTTTTCCCGCCATATGCACCATAATTGGTTCGAGGGGGATTCCAGGAATCTATAGTCGTCAACGCCATCTTCTCGCGCCCGAACTCGCGCAGGATCTAGAAAGCCCAGCGGCGGAACTCTTTCAGATAGGTCTTCTTGAAACTTCCGGCGCCTCCGAAGAACGCAGCCTCGGACTTCGTGAGCCCGCGCTCGGTGCGCCGTCTCTCAACTAGCTCGATCGTACAACAAAGATCCGCGACCTGGAACAGGATGTAATCGGCCGGTGCGACAACCCTGTGCTCAACGTGACTGAGCGAGGCAGCGAAGGCGACCCTGAGCGTGCGACTTATCTCCTTTTGCCCCCTATCGTAGTACACGATGACCTTGTCGTAGGACTGAAAGAAAGAGATATTCTCTCTTAAGAACTCACCCAGCTCGCGAGCGATGCGCTCCTCCAGGGCATCGCCGTCCCCGAACCAGCGCTTATCAACGAGAATGACTTTGTGTCTGATGGAACAGCGACGGCTGAACGCGAAGAGCGCATCGAACATGCGCCGCCTTTGCCCGCCATCGAGCTCGGCATACGGTGCCTCCCTACGAATCAGTGGCGCGGTGTGAACTGGCCCATACCTGTCGAACCCCGACTCACGCATGACCTTTTCCAGCTTCCCCAGCTGGGCGTCGATGGGCTCGTCTTGGTCGTGAACAACAAGGCTCACAATATAGAAGGGACAGTGAGCAGCGAGCGCCCCGAAATCTCCAGACTCGTCGACAAAAACGCTCAACTCGCCCATTGCATCCCCTCCCCTCAGTATGACGCCGAAAATTAAAAAGGCGGGGACTGTTCCCCGCCGATGGGTGGACCCGCTCTCACGCGCCCAGCGCCAATCTTATATCACGGCCTGCAACCTCGCGTCAAGCCACGAGGAGCTGGCGCGCCGCGATTGACTGGACTCGGTCGTCAGGGCCGGCCTCGACTTCGAACCAAGGCCATCCTACTCGATCGCGACCGCGGAAATGACGCAGGAATGTCCCGATCCGTTCCCCGCGCCGACCGCGACGGAGTCGCAAACCGCCAGGAAGACGCTTCCAAAACCGCACTGAAGCCGCAGCCGCACGAGAGAGGGGGCCGACGCTCGCCAGAGCGCCGGCCCCCTCCCGGTTGGCTATGTCTCGGCCCCTAAGGGCCCGCAGGTCTCGCCCGCGCCCTACGCCGCCAGCAGGGCGGCCAGGTCCTCGCGGGACGAGAACGGGCGCGGCTCGGCGTCCGGGTCGTGGGCGGCGACGACCTCGCCCTCCCAGACCTCGCCGTTGCGGTCGAACTTGCGGGAGCGCACCACCCAGCGGAACACCGGGGACATCCGCTCGTCGAGCGCGGCCACCTCGTCGGGGAACGCCATGCCGGAGAGCGTGCGCTCCAGCGCCGCCAGCTCGCTCTCGCCGGCGTCGGGCATCACGAGCCCGGCCTCCGGGATGCACGCGACGCCCTCGCCGACGAAGGCCAGGCGCATCTTCTCGCGGCGCTTTCCCTCGGCCCACACGATGCCGCCCACGACGGCGGCCACGGCGAGCCACCACGCGATCGCGACGATCAAATCCAGCGGGTCGTCCACGTGGTTGAAGCCCAGCGCGAACCAGGCCCACAGGAGCACTCCGCAGGCGACGGCCGCGATCGCTGCGACGATCCAGTTGTTCTTTCTCATCTCAGTCTCTCCTTTCCTTTACGGAGGGGGGCGGCGGGACCGCCCCCTCGCGGCTGTCTCTTACAGGGCCTGGCGTCCGGTCGCGGGCACGGCCTCGGGGGCCTCGTCCTCGATGCCGAGCACCTGCTTCTCGTAGTCGTCCACCTTGTCGGTCAGGCCGAGGCGGCGGCGCACCACGGCGATGCCGTACACGGCGGTGACGAGGATGCCGAGCAGCATCACCCAGTGGACCCAGCAGTGCGGCTCGTCGAAGGCGCCCATGGGGGTCGCCTCGTCCTCGATCTCCTCGGTCTCGGCCAGCGGCGTGCGCTCGGCGGGCGCGGCGGCCTGCGGCGTGGCGTCGTCCTCAATGGGCTCGGCGGCCGGAGCCGGGGTCGCAGCTGCCGGAGCGGCAGCCGGGGCCGGAGCGGCGGGAGCCGGTGTGGCAGGCGCAGCAGGCGTCGCCGGAGTCGGGGCCGGCGTCACGGCGGCCGGGGTCACCGTCGGCGGCACGACGGGCGCGGCCGAGATCGTGAGCGTCGCCGGCACGTAGGTCACGGCGTAGTTGCCCTGGATCGCGAGGCCCGTCGGCACGATCTGGTAGGAGCCCACGAGCTCGCCCGCGGCGCGGGCCACGGTGTAGCTGATGAGGCTCGCGGGCTCGCCGTTCACCAGGCCGCTGACCGTGGCGGTCAGGGCCGGATCGGCGGCACCGGCCACCTTGCCGGCAGCAACGGCGGCCACCGTGACGGGCGCGCGGTTGACGACCACGGTCACGGCCTTCTCGACCGTCTCGTAGTTCGGGTTGGTCGCGCGGACGGCGACCTCGTGGGTGCCGGCGTTCAGGAACGTCGGCTGCTGGGCCGTCCACTCGCCGTCGTCGACGGAGTACTCAAGGGTGGAGCCATCGCGGCGGGCGATCGCCGTCACGGTCAGCACCTGTCCGTCGTAGGTCTTCACGATACTGTTGGCAGCAACGTTGTTGATGCCAGGGATGACCACGTCGTTCTCAGTAGAGGTGAGGATGCGGAAGTCGGCGGGAACGAACATGTACTCATAGTTCGAGTTGCGGTCGGCCTCGGCCACATTGGGGACAAGCACGTCCTCATAGAGACCGGCCTCGTTCACGGAGGTGTTGGAGCGCGTCACAGAAACAGAGCCGATCTCGTCCTCGCCAATCAAACCAGTCTTATTCCAGTCGAAGTCGGGATCCTCTTCGCCGTACACCTTGCTATTAGCCACAGCAGAGATAGTCAGCGGGGCCGGGGTGATCTGGTAGTGGCGCTCCACGGTACCGGTGTAGTTGCCCTTGCCAGTGATAGTCACCACGATATCTCCCGTAACGTTCGTAAGATCGGTCTTGGAATAAGAAACCTCGTAGTCCACGCCCAAGGAGAGTTTCTTCTCACCGTCCATGACAACAGGCTCCCATTTCTGTTCTTCGCCGTTGTAGACGAGAGAGATCGGGCTGCCAGCATCGAGGCCAAGCTCGTTGTCCTGGTTCTCCGGATCCACCACAGGCTCCGGTTCGGGAAGCTGCTTTGCATTGATGGTGAAATCACCGGGCACAACCTCGAACACGAAATTCGAGAGTTCAGCATTGAGCGCATCCGCAGTCTGGCTAGTCTGCAGAACGCCTTCGTGCTTCTTCGCCTGTTCTCCCTCTCCAGTTCCCTTATTGGTACGTGTCACGGCCTTGCTAACCGGCCATAACTCAGCCTGAATGAGTTTTTCTTGGTTCTCAGGGTTTGACAGCGTTGGACCACCGAGTTTGACTTCCGCGTCAGCGAAAGCGGGGTCTTCAGTGCCATATTCCTTTTCAGCATCTTGCGCAACTATGGTCACGGGGCGCTTGTAGATCGTCACCTCGACGGGAATCGTCGTCACAACAACGCCATCTCGCTCAACGATCACATTAACTGTCGAGCCCTTTTCTATCTCATCCTTTGCGTTTGCGTTCTTGAAGGAGTTCTCCACCTTCAGAGAAGGCGCAATCTCGAAGGACACCACGTCCTTATCGAGAGTTCCCTCGACAGAAATCTGGTGGCTAACAGCATCGTAGTAGCCCACGTAACCCTGGGTCTTGATCTCGGCAATATCGGCCTGCCAGTAACCTGTTACTACAACCTCTTTCGCCTGCACCATCTCTTCCGTTACCTTGGTCGGCTCGTTAGTCCACCCAACAAACTTCCAGCCCTCAAGCTTCGGGGTCTCTGCAGACGGAATCGGTTGATTGATTACGTATTTTGCCGAAGCAGGAACATCGGGCCTTTCGTCAGGAAGCTCGTTCATTCCATTCGTATATTGATATCTCACTATAACTGCCGGCACCTCGAGCGCCTCGGCCGTCCACTCCGCGGTGATCTCCACGTCGGCCTCGCCCATCACGCCGCCGTTCGGG
>CABSMC010000073.1 GCA_902478715.1 uncultured Adlercreutzia sp. | reverse complement strand
GGTGCCGGCTCGGCGGTGGCCCCCTCTTCTGGTTTCTCCGGCACCGCATTCGCCGGCGCCCCCGCATCCGAAGCGCAGCCGGCAAGGCCGCCGACCAGCGCACTGGCGGCCGCCATGCCCGCCAAAGTCGTGAAGGTTCGGCGAGACAAGGTGGAGTCAAACAAGCTACTCATGACGCCCCTCTCCGCGACGGACGAGCCGCCACGTTCCGTAGTATTTCCCCTATTGTCGCGGGCGCTCCCGCCAAAGGCAACTGCGCATTTGTCATGGCCTATAAAAGATGAGCATAAGCGCCCCGATCCCCTCGGTCGACGAACGAGCCCGAAATTGCAGCAAATCGTCAGTTATAAGCGTCCCAGAAGGTCACCCCAACGTGGATTCGAAAGAGCCTTATCGCACACAATCCACTGACCTGGGGTTTTGTCGATAACTTTTCGAACCGCACTCTTTCATGTGAGGAACAGACGCTTACAACTCGAGATCTCATGCAAAACAGAGGGGTTCGAGCGACCGACGGAAGCACCACCCAGCATAAGCGCTTTCGTTTCCCTAGCACGATCTTGAGATGGCGTACACGTAGGCGTAGCCTTGACTTAGAGTCTGCTCTAAGGTTTAGGGTGATGGCTACAACGAAGCACCATGGACCAGAACGCCCGCGATCAACCCGAGAAGAAACGAGGAACCTCATGCCCAAAGCAGTTCAAACCGCCGGCCGCGATGCGCTCGGCACCTTCGCGCCCCAGTTCGCCGCCCTGAACGACGACGTGCTGTTCGGCGAGGTGTGGAGCAACGACGACCTTACCCTGAAGATGCGCTCCATTCTCACGGTGACCACGCTGGTGGCCAAGGGAATGGCCGACAGCTCGTTCGAACATCATGTGGCCACCGCCAAGAAGAACGGCGTCACGGCTCGCGAGATGGCCGCCATCCTCACGCACGTGGCCTTCTACGCCGGCTGGCCCAACGCCTGGGCCGCCTTCCGCGTGGTGCTGAAGGTGTACGCCGACGACCCGCTGGATCTCGAAAACCCGGAGGCCCATGGCGGCATCTTCGGCCTGGGCAATCCCAACGACGCCTACGCGCAGTACTCCACGGGCCAGTCGTACTTGAACCCGCTGACCGACCCGGCGCAAACGCAGTTCATCGCCAACGTCACCTTCGAGCCGGGCTGCCGCAACAACTGGCATATCCACCACGCGGCCACGGGCGGCGGCCAAATTCTGCTCGTCACCGACGGCGAGGGCTGGTACCAGGAGTGGGGCGAGATCGCCCGCAAGATCGTCGCCGGAGACGTCGTGTACATCCCGGCCAACGTGAAGCACTGGCACGGCGCCACCGCCGATAGCTGGATGAGCCACGTGGCCTTCGAAGCCCCGGGTACCGACTGCGCGAACGAATGGTGCGAGCCCGTGACCGACGAAGAGTACGCCGCCCTGTAACCTTCCGCAGAAGCGCTCGACCAAGCGCATCGGGAACCATCAGCGCCGCATCCATCCAGGAGGCGGCGCTCTTTGTTTGCGCGACGTTGGGGTACACTACGGGCACCATCCTTTTCCGAGAAAGAGCGACCCTTGCGCATCTCCGCCACCTCCCTTGTTGTCTTTCTGCGCGAGCACGTCGTGCTTGTCGTGGCGGCGGTGGCGGCTGTGGCTTCCGCCCTGGCCGTACCGCCCGACGAGGCCTATCTGGGGTATTTCGATTGGAAGACGCTCGGCTGCCTGTTCTGCGTGCTGGCCGTCGCAAGCGCCCTGCGGCTCATGGGCGCCTTCGACCGGGCGGCCCGCGCCGTCATTGGGCGGTGCCAGAGCCCCAGGCCCCTCGCGCTGGCCCTCGTGCTGACCACCGCCGCGCTCTCGTGCGTGGCCACCAACGATATGGCGCTCATCATCATGCTGCCGCTGTCGGCCGCCACGCTCATTGGCGCAGGCCATGCGCATCTCGTGGCGCCCGTGTTCGTGCTGCAGAGCCTGGCGGCGAATCTCTGCGGCATGATCGTGCCCTTCGGCAACCCGCAGAACCTGTATTTGTACTCCTATTACGGGTTGCACCTCGGCGATTTCCTGCGCACGATGGCGCTGCCCTTCGCGCTGTCGACCGCCGGCGTCATCGTCTGCACCTGGTGGCTGTGCGGGCGCTCGGATAGCAGCGGTCGAAGCGATGCGCGCAACCTCGCCGCGCCCATGCCGCTCAGTCGCCGTCGCCTTGTCGCCTACGGGCTGCTGCTCGCCCTCACCCTGCTGGCCGTGTTCCGCATCGTGCCCATCGCCGCTGCCGTCGTCATCGTGGCCGCGACGCTCGCCGCCCTCGACCGCCGCGCGCTGGTCGCCGTGGACTGGGGCCTGCTCGCCACCTTCGCGTGCTTCTTCGTGTTCGCGGGAAACATGGCCCGCGTGCCGGAAGTGTTCGCATGGCTTTCGCCTCTCATGGCCGACCACGGTCTGCTCGTGAGCGCCGGCTTAAGCCAGATCATCAGCAACGTGCCCGCGGCCGTGCTGCTCTCCCATTTCACAGGCGCATGGCAGCCCCTGCTTATCGGCGTGAACATCGGCGGCGCCGGCACGCTCGTCGGCTCGCTCGCGAGCCTCATCACGCTGCAGCACTTCACTAGCGTGCGCAAAGTGTTTCCCCAAACAGCCGCATTGCCCGAGCTATCCACCAGCCGCTTCCTTGTCCTATTCAGCGTGTTGAATTTCGCCTTTCTGGGCATCCTCCTGATCGCTTGCGGGGCGGCACCCCTTTTCTAGAAAATCTTCTGAATGCGAAATATTTTTCTAAGATTCCAAATTTCATGATAATATTTCGCAAACGGAAGATTTTTCTGGAGGAGCCATGTTCAGCGTCACCGTTGCCGAAGCCAGCACAAAACTCGGAGTGAGCCCCGCGCGTGTTCGCCAGCTCATCAAAAGCGGCATTCTGGCCGCTGAGCAGGTCGCGGGCATTTGGCTCATAGATGAAAAGAGCGTCGAGGCGCGCCGCGAGCACAACCCCGGTCGCGGTCGGCCAAGCGCACGCCTTAGCCAGCCGAATGCGTCCCACTATCTGCTCATGAACCGTGACCACGAGGTGCTTGCCTTCCGCTTCGATGCCTCGACGGGAGAATTTCTCGATGCCGACGAAATCATCGACGCCAAGCGCGCTCCCCTTTCCATCATGTCCCCGCGGGGGACAAAAGCCTCGAAAACCGCACTTTCCTACTGGTGGCGCCATCGTGCCATTCCGAAGGCACGCCACGGCATCGAAGCGAAGCTGGTCGAGCTCGGCATTGCCGACACCTATGACCTCCCCTTCAAAAGCATGGGACTCTCCCTTTCCGACCAGTACTGGATCAAACCCTATGGAAGCGAGATCCGCTGGAGCGACGTCAACTACTTCGAGAACGATTTCTCCGAAGCGGCGGTAGAAGAATGGATGGCCGACGTAGGCCTCGACTCCCCCGATAACACCTCCGACGGCGTTCTTTCCAAGCGCTGGGTCTGCCGCAATGGCGAGCGATGCCTGCTCAAGGGGGGCACGCTGCTTGATCAGGAGCCCTACAACGAGGTCATCGCCACGGAGCTGTTCTCGCGCCTGCTGTCTGAGGACGACTACGTCCCCTACACGTTGATTGAATGGGGCGGCGCGCCGGTCAGCTCGTGCCCGAACTTCGTCGGGCCTACCGAGGAGTTCATTCCCGCCTACTACGTGAACGAGGTTCTCCCCTCGGCCCCCCATCGCGACAGCTATCGCCATTATGTGGAATGCTGCGCCGCACTCGGCGTGGAGGGCATCGAGACGGCACTCGGGAAGATGATTCTCTGCGACGACATCATGGCCAACACCGACCGCCACTGGCGTAACTTCGGCCTTATCCGCGATGTGGAAACCCTTGAGTATCGCACCGCTCCCTTATTCGACACTGGCTCGAGCCTCTGGTGCCGCGTGCCCACGCGAGAGCTGGCCTACACGCCCTTCGTGGTGGACATGCGCCCCTTTTACGAAGATGCGGATCGACAGCTTCGCCTTGTAGGCGACACCTCCTGGCTTAACCTGGACAAGCTCGCGGGATTTCCCGAATGGGCCAGCGGTTTTCTCGACGAGAATCCTTCGATGTACGGTCGCACCGACTTCATTTACGAAGGGCTGCAAAAGCGCATTGATTTCCTGAGATTGCTGTTTGGGTAAAAGAAGACGCGGGCAAACGCCACCCTTCGCCCCCCGAAGCCCCCTTACGTCAATCTGCGCTGGCGCGCTGTCGAGCAAGACGGCCGCCTTGCTTCGCCCTAGGAAGCAGGCGCTTCTTCCCAGTCGACTTGGGAAGGCGCTGCGGCGGCCGGGACCACCGCGTCCAGCGCGCTTTCCGCACTTCGGCGCTCGCGGGCGTCGCAGACGGCTCGATAGATGCGGGCTACGGCGTACACTCCGAACACCGCCGTGTACACGGCAAGGCTCTCCTGCGCGCTCGCGCCGCCGCGGGACGCCGCGGGAACCAGCATCAGGGCCAGGTGCACGTACACGAGCCCGAAGAACATGTAGGCCCCCTTCTGCAGGCGCGCCCACGCATCGGCCTTCATGCGGCGTTTCACCTGGGATACCGACGTCACCCCGAGCATCGCCAGAAGAACCGTGAGCGCCATGGCTACGGCGAAGGCAAGAACCACATGGTCCTTGGCACTGCCCATAGCCAAGCGCGCCACATAGGTTCCTACATAGGCCGCCATATGGCCCACCGCCAAAAGGCAAGCCGCTATGGAAAGCTCGGCGCGCACGGGGCGCAGCCACACCGACACGCTGGACGCGCGGGAAAAGCAGCCAATGCCCATGACCACTACGAACAGCGCCAGAGCGAGCAGACACTTCTGCACCAAGAGGAACAGCGGATTCCACAACCAGAACGGCGCGCCGAAAAACTCGGCCGCCAGATAGGCCGCGTCCACCGCAACGGCGAACACGTACAGCACCGCGGGGTGCCGATGGATGAACCGGCGTCCGATAAAGCATGCCAGCACCGTGAGCAGCAGCACGCAGGCAAAGGTCATGACAAGACCTCCTTCAGCACGGCGCGATTCTCCTTAATGTAGCTGAGAGCAAGCTGGGTGATAGCGGGATAGAACGGCGTGCAGGCGAACTTCTTCACACGCTCGAGCAGACGGGGCACCCAGTTCAGCAAATGCTCGTCGATAAAGGTCGCCTGGGCCTGCATCATCGCACGGACGTCATCGGCAAAGCCGCCCTCCCCGACTTCGGCGCCCAGGTCATCGGCAGTCGCAGGCGCTCCTTCAGCGCCCAGGCCATCGGCGATGCGCCTGCTGAGGTGCCCCATGAACTCCAGCTCGAATGCCAGATGGTCCTCGGGCACGTTCAGATCTCGTGGAATCGCCAGGCCCCAGCGCCGGTACTCGCGCACGACCTCGTCGCGGGAATCCTGCATGAGAATGCCCTCGGGCGAGGTGTACACGCTCTCGTAGGGAACGGCCGTCTCGCCCTCGTAAACGCCCGCCGCCAGAAACACGCGCGCGTAGTCCACCGCCAGATCCTGCCGGGCGTCGGGGCCGCGCCGCGCCAGATAGCGGCGCATGGCCGCACAGGCATCGCCCACCTCAGACCCATCATCGGGAAACGCAAAGCCGCTTTCCGCCAGGCCATCGATCTGCTCTTCGGTCAACTCCAGATAGAAAATGTTGCTCAGCAGCGCATAGAACGCCGCAGCGTTTTCAAAAAACGTCCGCAGCTCGGCGGCCTCGCCGGCTTCCGATGAGCCGCAAGGCGCCCCCGTTGGCATCTCTTCCATATTCCGTCCTCTCTCCGAAGCCGCTCCGCGCGCGGCGAAAAGCCGTGGCGGCGACCTCGTCGCCGCCACGGCCCCTTCAGGTACGGGCCGGCCAAAAAGGAGGGGGGAGAAGGCCGGCCCGCCTAGCAGGAAGGCGCTAGACGTTGCTCACCTGCACCGCATCGTCGCTCACCCAGGTGGCGTACTTCGGCGACAGCAGGTAGATGGTGGAAGGCCCGTTGCCCGAGTCGGCCAGCTGATGGCGGTCGGCCTCATCGTAGGACGCCACGAGCTTGGACACATCGCTTTCCGGATCGTCCAGATCGCCGTAGAAGCGGGCCTCGCCGCAGCAGGCTTTCACGCAGGCCGGCAGCTCGCCCTTATCGGTCAGGGGCTTGCACAGCGTGCATTTGCCCACCACGCTCTCGGCCTCGTTGAGGGCGCGCACCCCGTAGGGGCACGCCGACAGGCACGACTCGCAGCCGATGCAGTTCTCCTGGTCGATCAGCACGACGCCCGTCTCCTCGTCGCGGTACGATGCGCCCGTGGGGCACACCTCCACGCAGGGGGCACCGACGCACTGCTGGCACATGGTGGGCAGCCAGTACTGCTCGATGTTCGGGAACGTGCCATTCGGCCCCACCGGCGTCACCCGGCTCCAGTACTGCCCCAGGGGCACGTCGTTCTCTTGCTTGCACGCGACCTCGCACCCGAAGCATCCGATGCAGCGGTTGAGATCGACAACAATGGCGTTACGCGTCATAGACGGCATAACCTCCTCCCGTTTCGTCAGTTACCTCCGGCAGCCACGGCGCAAATTGCGCAGGCTCGGTCCACACGCCCTCAGGCGCGCTGTCGGCACGCGTCACCTTCACGGTGAACCCGCGCAGGGTGTAGGTGCCGAACTCCGGGTTGTAGGGCTTATCGTTCTTGGTCAGCACGTTCACGTTCATGGCCTTCCACGCCCGGCTCGGGTCGTCGGAATCCAGAAGCTCCGGGTTCCAGAAACGCTCCTGGTAGATGACCTTGGGCGCGATGCCCTCGGTGATGTGGATGCGTCCCTGAATCTTGCCGCGGCGGCTCTCCACGAAGCACCAGTCGCCCTCTTCCACGCCGATCTCGGCAGCGGTGACCGGGTTCACCCACGTCTGGGGCACCGGGTACATCTCGCGGATCCACGGCACGTTGCGCAGGGTGCCGTGGTGGTACATCGGCACGCGGCCCTCGGTGAGCACGTAGGGGAACTCCGTGTCGGTGACCGGCGACTCGGCCGGCTCCTCGTAGCGCGGCAGCGGCAGGTAGTCCACCGACGCCGGAGGCAGCACGTAATTGTCCCAGAACGAGGCGCCCGCCGGACCTCCCGTGCGGCCCATGATGGTCATGGCCTCGCCATAGGGCTCCATACGGTGCGAGGTGGTGGCGAAACCGGTGGGGTTGCCGTCCTCGCCGGGCTTCTCGTAGCTCTCGTAGGTGGAGGTGATCCACTCTTCCATGGGCATGAACTCCGCGGGCAGCTTCTCGCAGCACTCGTCCCACGTCCACTGCTCGCCGAAGGACTGGCTCATGAAGGCGGCCAGGTATCCCTTGTACTCGTCGTAGGTCTTCCAGTAGGGGCCCGCCATGCCGCAGTTCTCGGCGTCGAAGGCCATCTGCGCCTCCTTGTGGCCGCGATCGGCCAGGGCGGACACGATCCACGACCAGATCAGCGTCTCGTCCACGTGCTCGAAGGTATGCACCACGTCGCGGCGGATGAGCCACACGTTGCAGCGGTCGGCGCCGTAGGCCGTTTCCAGCCATTCGGCCGTGGGCAGAATCATGTCGGCCAGCTCGATGGAGGTCGTCGTGGGATACATGTACATGTGCACGATGAACTTCATCTTCTTCATGGCCTCGAGGAACGTGGTGGCATCGCCCACCATGGCCAGCTTGTTGCCGGAGCGGTCGATCCACATCTCGGGCTGGTAGGGCTCGCCGGTGTTCATGGCCTCCATGATGGTGGGAATGTGCGAGGCCATCCAGTAGTTCAGGCCCTTGTGCTCGATGACGCCCAGACGGCGGTTCACCACTTCCTCGGACGGCGAGAGCGGCGTGGGGCCGAACAGGTTGAACGGGAACAGGAAGTAGGTGCCGAGCGACTGGTTCTTGCGGCTCTGGATGGTGTTGCCCTGGTGGCACGCGTTGCCCATGAGCGACTCGATGATGGTCACGCCCTCGGGCACCTGGGCCGATTGGGCGTACTGGTCGGTGGCCACGCCGATGGAGATGCCGGAATGGGGCGAGCCCTCGGCGTAGATCTTCACGGCCTCCTCGATGGCCTCGGGTGTGCACCAGGTGACCTCGGCGGTCTTCTCCAGCGTCCACTCGGCGCAGTTGTCCCACACGGCGCGGAAAGCGGTGCGGCTCTTCTTGCCGTTCACCTCGAACTCGCCGTCGAGCACCGGCGCCAACGTCTCGTCCTGGGGCCACGGCATAGCTTTGGCGGAGTTGCTGTTGGCATCCCACACCACGTAGTCGGTCGCCTCGCCCAAGCCCAGCTCATCGGCATGGTAGAGCAGCATGGTCTCCTCGTTGACGAGGAAGGGCAGATTCGTCCACTTCACGCACCAGTCCTCGTCGTAGAGCTTGTTCTCGATGATGTAGCGGGCCCAGCCGTTGGTCATGGCCACATCGGTTCCGGGGCGAACCGGCAGCCACACGTCGGCCTTGGCGGCGTCGGGGGTGAAGCGCGGGTCGATGACCACGGTCTTCATGCCCTTCATGCGCAGGCTGTTCACCGCGCGGCCGCCCGAGGGCACATGGCTCTGGGACGGATCGGTGCCCCACATGACCAAACAGGCCGGCACGGCGCCCTCGTAGTAGATCTCGCCCACAGTGGAGTCGGCGATGGAGGTGTCGTTGCAGCCGTTCAGCATGGGCTGGGTGCACATACGCGGCAGGTAGCACTGGGCACAGCCCGGCTCGAAGAAGTTGCCGCCTCCGAACGCCTGCAGGAAACGGTGCAGCCCGAAGAACTGCGGGTTTCCGCCGCCGCCCGTGGAGATGACGAGCTTCATCGGATCCTTCTCGTAGATCTCCATGAGGTTGTCGGCGATAGTGTCGATGGCCTCCTTCCACGAGATGCGCTCCCACTGGTTGGTGCCGCGCTCGCCCACGCGCTTCATGGGGTACTTCATGCGGTTGGGATTGTACAGGGCCTGCACGGCCGCCAAGCCCTTGGCGCAGATGCGCCCCTTCGACATGGGATCGATGGGATCGCCCTCGACCTTGATCACGCGGCCATTCTTCACGTGCACGAGCACGCCGCAGTTGGAAATGCAGGCGCGGCAGGACGAGTGGACGATTTCCACCGCCTCTTCTTCCGTCGCTTCCTCGGTGCCCGTGGCGGACAAGTCGGTCTGCTCCATGTTGGAGCATCCCGCAACCGCGCAGGCAGCGGCGGCCGCACCGGCCACGGCGAGGAAATTGCGACGGGTCAGCGTTGCATTGCTCATAGGCCTTTTCCTCCTCTTTCCTCTCTCTCGAATCTTCCGCAGATCACGAGCGCCGCGCGAACGAGCGGCCCTTTTCCGTCGCGATCCACGCTTTCCCATTCCACGCGAGCGCGCCCACCGATTCGAGCGAGCCCGTGAAATAGCTGGCATGCAGGCCGTCAACCCCCCGTGCGGCCTCGGTTTCAAGCAGATCGTTGTCCTTGAGAAGCTCCTGGAGCCGGCGCGTGGTCAGCCCCTCCCCCTCGGCGCACCAGGCAAGCACCGCGCGGAAAGCCTCCTCACGAGTTGGCTGCGACTGGACGAGCCAGTCGAAAGAGCGCTCCTCGGCCACGGCGGCCGCGCCGAGGCGCCCGGCTTCGGTGGCCTGAACTGTAACGGCCACAGAGGCATCCTCGGGAACTTCCCCGTCGGCCTGCAGCGCCTCGAGGGTGCCGTCGTAGAGCTCGCCTTCCACGAGCACGCGCTCGGCAAGCGCGCCTGCGCGCACCATGGCATCCACCATGGCCGCACCGCTCAAGATCTGGGATTTGGAAGTGCGTCCGGCCTCGCAGAACGCCTGGGCCTCCTCAAGAGCGCGCTCCTCGGCGCACCAACCAACAAGCGCAACGTATATCTCGCGGTAGGCAGGATTGCCTTCCAGCACCTCGCGCACGCGCTTCGCTTGCGACTCTTCCCGCGACTCTCGTTCTTCGCGCAATGCCCCGTCCCCCATGGCGCTCCCCCTTCCGTCTCACAGCGTCAACAGGGGGAATACTACGCGCGCACCGTGACGCGCACCATCGCCCATCCTGAGCGAAAATGCGCCGATGAAGACTTTCACTCAAAATGAGTGAAGCCGATGAACTGGGGAAATGCTATTCAGCTTGCCCGCGCACCTTATCGAGCAGCTCCTGGCGCGAGTGCACGTCCAGCTTGCCGTAGATGCGACGGATATGGGAGCGCACCGTGTTGAAGGAGATGAACAGCTCGTCGGCGATGGCCTTGGCGTCCTTGCCGAGAACGAGAAGCTCCAACACGTCCACCTCGCGGGCCGACAGCCCGAAGTCGATGCCGAGGATGGCGCAAAGGCGCTGCAGCGACGCCTGATACCCATCGAGCGCCGAGGCGTCGAGCGCTCCGGCGCTTTCGGCATCCGTCGCCCGCGAGCTCTCGGCTCCAACGCCGGCAGTTGTGGGCTCTTGCGCCTTTACCGGTTCCATGAGCCGCACGATGTCATCGCGTCGCAGCAGAAAGAGACTGCCCGCCACGCATAATATGATCGCTGCCGCCATCACGAACGAGAGCAATCCCTCCGGCATCCCCATCTCGTAGATGAGCGAACCGACCCCCACCCCGGCCGTGGATCCAAGACAGGCCGCCCCGAAGCCGAGCCCCACCACGCGCACCGCGTCAGCCCCCGACTTAAACGACATGCGGCACAGAAGCGCCCAGAGACAAATGCACGTCAAGCCGAACAGCACCGAGGAGACATCACCCATCACCGTTGCGTTCACCTTCAGCAAGGCCAGCACCAGCACCACGAGCACCGACGCGATGAGCAGCCAGTAGCACAGCTCGCCGAAGGCCGCATCCCGCGGAGACACCCAAGCAGCCACCATAACCGCCACCGCCACAAGCACCAGACCCAGAGCCACCACGCAGCGGGACACGGTAAAGGCGCTCGGCTCAATCAAGTAGGGATAATACCCCCGCGTGAGGCTCAGCAGAAAGAGCGACATCGCGGCGAACACAGCCAGACGCACAAGCGTCGCCGACAGAGGGCGAAAGGATCCCTCCGTTTCCCCCTCCCCCGTCTCCTCATCGAAAGCCGAGGAGGCATCGTCGCTTTCAAGGGTCAGGAAGAATACCGCCAGAGGCACCAACAGCACGAGAATCATGGCCGCCACGACCATAAGCCCGCAGAGCAGCAACATCGTGGCGAACGCGTAAATGAGCACGCCCAAAAGCAAGGCCGCGCCCATGCCCATGAGCATCCCCCTGCTCTCCACTTCGGAGAACACGATGGCCAATCGCAGGCCCAGAAGGGCTGTCATGCACCCGGTCAGCGCCGCGCAAACAGCGAACACCGGCAGGGGCACCGCCGAGCCGTTGAGCACCACCAGAGTCATGGCTGCCGCAATGCAAGACGACAACGTCAGGGGGCGCCGTGCGAGCAGATGCCGTCGCGCCCAGGAGGGGGCAAAGCTCAGTACCATGAGCGTCACCCCCAGAGCCGATGTCGAGTACAGAAAGGCGCTCGCAGTCGACTGTTGCGATGCCCCTCCCTCGCCCAGCGAGAGGTCGGTGCTGTAAATAAGCGTGATCCACGCGATCCATAGCGCCGCGCCCGCAATGCCGAGCGACGGCACGCGCCCGCCGCGGAAACTCGTATCCAAATTCATAGCCCGCCTTCTTGCCCCCTCGGAAACCGGCAGATATTCCGAGTATAGGTTTATCGCGGACGAACCCCAATAGTCCATTGTGAGTGAAAAGTATCAAATTCCCCCTACAGCGAGTCTCCTCACGCAGAGCACTCGGAGAAGGGGACAATCCCAAGCTTTTACTTCCTTGCCGCCTCGGTAACTAGGTCGATAAGCTCCTCTTTCGAGTGAATGTCGAGTTTTCCATAGATGTGCCTGATATGCGTTGCCACCGTGTTCTTGGAGATGAACAGCTTTTCGCGGATATAGGGGCGATTGTAACCGCGAGCCAAAAGAAAGGCGATTTCCGTCTCGCGATCGGACAGGCCGAATCTCTCCTGCAGAACCTCGCACCCCACCATGAG
>CABSMC010000072.1 GCA_902478715.1 uncultured Adlercreutzia sp. | reverse complement strand
TTCCACATGCACGTCCTGGGCCGCGCCCGCCGACGCGCTGGCCGAAGAGGGCATCTCCGCCGAGGTCATCGACGCGTTCTCGGTGAAGCCGCTCGATGGGGCGACCATTCTCGAATCGGTGGCGAAGACCCGTTGCGTCGTGACGGCCGAGGAGCATTCCGTCATCGGAGGCTTGGGCTCGGCGGTCTGCGAGCTTCTGGCCGGCGCCGACCCCGTGTGCGTGGAATGCGTGGCCGTGCGCGACCGTTTCGGCAAGTCCGGCGAGTTCGAGGAACTGCTCGGCTATTTCAACATTGACTCTACGGCCATTGTTGAAGCTGTGAAAAAGGTTCGTGAGCGCGCGGGCCTTTGCTAAAATACTTCAGTCTCAGTAACGAACAACCTGAACGGAGCAAGCTGTGACGAACGAACGGAACCAGGGAATTCCTGGTCATGCCGGCCGTCACGCCGGCGCGCCGGCCCAGGGCAACAACCCGCGCGCCCGCGCGGCGGCGCCCCAGCCCGGCCACGCCCAGAAGGCGTCGATGACCTCCCAGCTGTCCCAGGCTTTGCCCATGCTTGAAGTGGACGAGATGGCCGCCCCCATGGGCGCGCCGGTCATCACCTTCGACCATGTGACCAAGACCTACCCGGCCCAGCCGAAGAAGCCCGCCTTAAGCGATGTGACCCTGCAGATCTTCGCCGGCGAGTTCATCTTCCTCGTGGGCCACTCCGGATCTGGCAAATCCACCTTCATCCGCCTGCTCACCCGCGAGATCAAGCCCACCTCGGGCAAGATCTACGTGGCTGACGAGGATCTGACCACCATGCGCAACTGGCGCGTGCCCTACCTGCGGCGCAACATCGGCTGCGTGTTCCAGGACTTCAAGCTCCTGCCGAACAAGACGGTCTTCGAGAACGTCGCCTTCGCCCTGGAGGTTATCGGCAAGAGCCGGCACGTCATCAAGACGCAAGTGCCCGAGGTGCTGCGCCTCGTGGGCCTCTCCGACAAGCTGAACAGCTATCCCGATCAGCTTTCCGGCGGCCAGCAGCAGCGCGTCTCCATTGCGCGCGCCATTGTGAACCGGCCGCCTCTGCTCATCTGCGACGAGCCCACGGGAAATCTGGATCCGCAGACCTCCCGCGGCATTATGGATCTGCTCGAGCGCATCAACCGCACGGGCACCACGGTGCTCGTGGCCACTCACGATCGCGAGATGGTCGACAACATGCGCCGTCGCGTCATCGCGCTCGACCGCGGGCATCTCACCCGCGACCAGGACCGGGGGGTGTACGGTTTCGATGTCTAGTCTCTTCTACTTCTTCAAGGAGTCGCTCCAGGGCTTCGCGCGCAACCTCTCCACGACGCTCGGCTCCATCATCACCATCTTTCTGTCGCTGCTCATCATCGGGGTGTTCCTCGTGGGCGGCACCATTGTGGAGCGCCTCGTGTCCTCCATCGAGGACGAGGTCTCCATCACCGCCTACGTGGCCGACGATGCGCCGCAGGAGTCCATCGACGCCGTCACCGCGATGATCCAGGGCATGGACGGCGTGGAAAGCGTCGGCTTCACCACCAAGGAGCAGGCGCTGGAGAACTTCAGCAACTCCATGACCACCAACCCCGAGATCATCGAGCAGCTGGACGGCACGAACCCGCTGCCCGCCTCCATCGACGTGAGCCTGGCCGATCCGCAGAAGGTCGACGAGATCGCCTCCGCCATCGAGGCCGACGAGACCTTCCGCTCCATCTGCGACGAGCCCGACAACCCGGCCGATTCGCTGAAGTACGGCCAGAAGACGGTGGATCGCCTGTTCTCGGTGACCAAGTACGTGCGCTATTTGGGCGTGGCCCTGGTGCTGCTGCTCGTGTTCATCGCGCTCGTGTTCATCAACAACACCATCCGCCTGGCCATCATGGCCCGGCGCAAGGAGATCGCCATCATGCGCTTGGTGGGCGCGTCCAACGGGTTCATCCGCGGGCCCTTCCTCATGGAGGGCGCCCTGCACGCCCTTATCGGCTCGCTTCTGGCCGTGGGCGTCCTGCAGGTGCTGCGCATGTACGGCATCCCGAAGCTGCAAAGCGCCCTGTCCTTCCTCTCGCTGGACGTCTCGGGCAACACCTACCTCATGATCTACATCGTGCTGGTGGTAGCCGGTCTCGTAATCGGCCTTCTCGGCTCCGCTTTCGCCATGAGGCGGTACCTGAAGGTGTAGAATCTTGTCTTAAAGGTTTGGAACGTCGGCGCGACCCCCGCGGCACTGATGAGCCGAGGGGGTCGCGCTTTTCAGATTGACGGAGTCACGTGCAAGGAGCGGCCATGGCCAAAGAACGCAACGGGCGGCATCTCACCCCCAACCCCCGGGCCCGCAGCGAGCGGCGGGTCGATCAGGCGACGAGCCACGGGCTGCTCCGCGTGTTCCTCGCGGTCATCCTCGTCGCCGTCTCCTTCGTCGGGGGCTTCGCCCTGCGCAGCCAGACCGAGCTGGTGGCGAGCTGGGGCATCCCGGTTTCCGACGGCGAGCGGGAGGCGCTTGCGGCCGCGGCGGCCAACAACACCTTCGAGTCCGTCTCGGCCCGGGTGGGCGATGTGGAGGACATCCTCTCCACGTACTCCATGGACGAGATCGACCTTACGTCGGCCACCTATTCCATGCTCGACGACTTGATGAAGTCCACAGGCGACCCCTATGCCGCCTACTACAATCCCGATCTGTACAACACCTACATCAAGGAGACCACCGAGCGCAGCTACGCCGGCATCGGCGTGGTGTTCGCCGACTACAACGGGCGCGCCTACGTGTCGGATGTCTTCGAGGGCTCCGAGGCCGAGGCCAAAGGCGTGCAACAGGGCGACTTCCTCACCTCCATCGACAGCGAGGACGTATCGGCCTGGTCGATGACCGAGGTGGTGAACGCGCTGGCCAAAGACGAGGGCGCGACGGTGTCGGTGACCTGGATGCGCCCGGCGAGCCTGGACGCCCAGACCGGCGAGCGGTTCACCACGACGCTCACCTGCAAGGTCTACGAGGAGGCGAACCTCACCACCGCGCTTTCCGACGGCGTGGGCGTCGTGAAGGTGCGCCAGATCTCGAGCAACGCCGCGGAGCTGGTGGACCAGGCGACGAAATCGCTCATCGAGCAGGGGGCCGGGGCCATCGTGCTCGATCTGCGGGACAACGCCGGCGGATACCTCACCCAGGCCGTCGATATCGCGAGCCTGTTCGTGAACTCCGGCGTCCTCGTGCAGATTCAGGGCAATGACGGGCCGGCCACCACCAAATCGGCCGCGGGCGACGCGCCGTACAAGGACGTGCCGCTTGTCGTGGTGGTGAACCGCTACACGGCCGCCGCCGCCGAGGTGCTCGCCGCGTCGCTGCAGGACAACGAGCGGGCTGACGTGGTGGGGGAGACGAGCATGGGCAAGGGCTCGGTGCAGGTGGTGCGCGAGCTGGACTTCGGCGGGGCTGTGCGCTACACCGCCGCCTACTACCTCACGCCCCAGGGCGAGCCCATCGACAACGTGGGTATCGTGCCCCAGGTGGGGGTGGTAAACGGCGAGGGGGAGGATGGAGCGGACTCCCAGCTGGCCACCGGCATCGACATCGCCCGCTCGCTCATTCCGGCGGCCTAGGATCGGCCGCGCAACGTGCACGGGCGCCTTCGCGTCTCGTAAGGGAAGGGAGATAGGGTGAGCCGCAACAGGAAGCACACGCGCCGCCGCCCCAAGGCGAATCCCCGGGGCGTTCTCACCGTGAGCGCCGGCGGCTTCGGTTTCGTGCAGACGGCCGAGGGGGAGTACTTCATCCCCGCCTCGGGCCTCGCCGGCGCCTTCGACGGCGATCTGGTGGAAATCGCGCCTCTGCGGGCCGGGGCATCGAAGGGGCGGCGAGTCGCGGATGACGACGGGGATATGACGGGTCGTCCCGCCGCCCGGGTGCTCTCGGTCGTCGACCGGGCCCACGACACGCTGGTGGGGCGCTACGAGGTGGCCGAGCCCTTCGGGGTGGTGGTCCCCGCCGATCCGCGCATTCCCTACGACGTGTTCACCATGCGCGCCGAGTCGCCCGAGGTGCCCGACGGGGCGCTCGTGCGCGTGCGCATCGCCCAGTTCCCGACGCGCCGCAGCGCCGCCACGGGCTTTGTGGAAGAGGTGCTCGCCGATACCTCCGACGCGCCGGGGGCCGACATCGACCTCATCGTCGGCCGCCACAAGCTGGAGACGGTGTTCTCGGAGGGGGCTCTGGCTGACGCGGCCGCGGCGACCTTGGATGCGGAGGGGGCCCTGGCCGCCGGCTACCGCGATTTGCGCGACCGCTTCACCTTCACCATCGATCCGGCCGACGCCAAAGATTTCGACGATGCGCTGTCCTTGGATTATCTGGAAGAGGAGGGGCTGTGGCGGCTCGGCGTGCACATCGCCGACGTGAGCCACTACGTGCCCTGGGGCTCCTCGGTCGATTTGGACGCGCGTCGGCGCGCCACGAGCGTGTATCTGGCCGACCGCGTCATCCCCATGCTGCCCCCGGCTCTTTCCGACGAGCTGTGCTCGCTCGCGGCCGGCGCCGAGCGGCGCTCCATGACGGCCGACCTGTTCCTGAACGATGAGGGAGAGCTCGTGCGCTTCTCGCTGTACCCGGCCCTCATCCGCTCGGACGCGCGCCTTTCCTACGGCGAGGCCGACGACATCCTCGTCGACTACAAGGCCGCCATCGCCGCCGGGGGCGATATTGCCTGGCGGCTCGTGGAATGCTCGCGGCTCGCCCGCGCCCGGGAGGCGGCCCGCGCCCGGGCCGGCGGCATCGACTTCGCCACGACCGAGGCCAAGGTGATCCTCGATGCGGAGGGACGGCCGACCGACATCGCGCTGCGCCGCAAGACCGACGCCACGCGCCTGGTGGAGGAGGCCATGATCCTGGCCAACGAGACCGTGGCCGGCTACCTGGAGCGGCGCGGCTTTCCCTGCCTGTACCGCGTCCACGAACCTCCGGCCTCCGATGCCTTGGGCTCGCTCATTCCCGTGTTCCAGGAGTTCGATTGGTTCGAAAAGCCCATGGAGGCGCGGCTGGTGGCGGGGGATCCGAAGGTCATCCAGGAGATTTTGGCGGCAAGCGCGCCCCGCAGCGAGGGGGAGCTTGTCAGCTCGCTTCTGCTGCGGGCCATGAAAAGGGCCGACTACCGGCCCGAGAACCAGGGCCATTACGGGCTTGCCAGCGAGGTGTACTGCCATTTCACGAGCCCCATCCGCCGCTACCCCGATTTGGTGGTGCACCGTATGCTGCGCGCCGCGCTCACGCGCCGTCCGGAGAAATTCGACCAGGAGGTGGCGGCGCTTCCCTGGATCGCCGAGCACTCCTCGGCCATGGAGCGAGTAGCCGAGGCGGCGGCCCGCGAGTCCCAGGAGCTGAAGATGGTCGAGTACCTGGCCGCATTCGCGGGACAGTCCTTCTCGGCCGTGATCTCCGGCGTGGCGGCCTGGGGACTCTACGTGCGCCTCGATTGCACGGCCGAGGGCATCCTTCCCGTGCGGGCCTTGGGCGACGAGTACTTCGTCTTCGACCCGGTGCGCTACACGCTTGTGGGCGACGAGTCGGGGAAGGTCTACCGGCTGGGCCAGCGCGTCGCCGTCACGCTGAAGAGCGCTGACGCGACCACCGCCTCCCTGGAGTTCGTGCTGGCCGGAAGACGCTGAGGGATGGGGTTGTTGAGGGAGCTGCGAGGGGGAAGGGAAATCGAGTATGGTAAGCATTTACATCGCGCTGTATCTGTTCCTCGCCGGCACGGGGGCCGGTGCGTTTCTCATCGGTGCCGTCGTCGATATGGTTCTGCGCTTTCGTCCTCGTGCAGCGGGAGGATGGTTTGCGCGTGTGAGCGCTGTTACCGATGCCGGTTTGGTCCTCGGTCCGGTGCTTGTGGCGGTGAGCGCGCTTTTTCTTTTTCTCGACTTGGGTGTGCCCGATCGGGTGTTTCGCCTCTTTCTTGCTTCGACCTCCAGTCTTCTTTCCATGGGTGCGTGGGCTATTCTGGTATTTTGCGTGATGGCGACGCTCGCATTGGTCTTGGGGTCACTTGCTGACGGCGAAGGGGGTGGCTATGAATACGAGCTTGCTCCAGGGAAGGTTGTTCTGCGTGTGTGCGAGTTTGCCTGCAGTTTGGTGGCCATGGGAATGGCATTGTTCGTGGTAGTGTATTCTGGCATCTTTCTCGCCATGTATCCTTCGCTCCCCTTTCTTCACACAGGATGGGTTCCCGTGCTTTTCGTGGCTTCAGCGTTGGCGTGCGGGCTCGCGGCGCTTATGGTGACGGCGTTTTTCCGCTTGGCTTCGCCTGGCATGCAGCTGGCTACCAATGCGCTGCTGCCGCTCGATATGGTCTTCGTCGTCGTCGAAGCGCTTGTTTTAGCGGGTTTTCTTGCCAGCTGCTTTGCCTCGGATGGGCCAGCGGGCACCTCGGCTCAGTCGCTGATGAGCGGGAACATAGCACCGCTGTTTTGGGCTGGGGTAGTGATGATGGGGCTTGTTGCGCCTTTCTCCGTTGATGCTGTATGTCGCCGTCTGCCCGCGCCGGTGGCTGTGGTGCTAGGGAGTGCTTGTGCGTTGGTGGGAGGTTTGTGCCTTCGAATGGCGCTGCTCATGGCTACCGAAAGATTCAATCTTGCGTTCATGAGCGCACTGGGCTTTTGGAACTAGCGGGGCTTTCTCCTTCGGCGCCATAGAGGCCGAGAGGGTGCTTTGCTGTCGTCGTCCTCTGTGATACTATGACGCTATCACTTAGAGAAGGACGATACCATGAGCATGGCGGAGACAGCATCGAATATATCAGCACAGGCGGAAGCCGATCCTATTAGCGACTTTCGCATTAACGAGAAGAGCGTCGTCCCTATCTGGATTCAAATTCGCAAGCGGTTGGTGTACTTGATATCGTCAGGCAAGTTCGAGCGAGGTGAGAGACTGCCATCGGTTCGAGAGCTATCGGTGCAGCTGGGAGTCAATTACAATACTGTGAACAAGGTGTACCAGGATCTTGAGCGCGATGGCTACATCTACACCCAACGTGGCCGCGGAACATACGTCTCCGACCTCAAGAACGCTCATCTTTCGGTTGTTGATGGCGACGTGGAAGCGCTCGCCGTTGATTTTGTCCAGCAGGCGCTCACGGCAGGGATGTCGGCGGAGGATATCCATGATCTTGTGTCCGAGCAGCTCATTCTGCTCGGTGGAGTAGCCTAGCACCAGTTCAAGGGGGAGAAGGGTGAGAAGTAAGGCGAAGCAGGCGCGAGAGGCCGAGCAGGTTCCTGCGCGCGTTAAGGCATTGACGGGGTCTATGGCGGCGCCGACGGCGAAAAAGACGTCGCGTAACAGCGTTTACCTGTTCGCTATAGCGCTCTTCTTGACTTCCGGCGGTCTGTTCGCGTTCCTTGTGTGGAACGCATCGCTGCCCGTGGCCCTTTTGGGCGGCGTAGCAGTGGGTCTGGTGGCCTCGAGTACCGTTCGCATCGCTCCGCAGTGGGAGCGTGTCGTGGTTCTGCGCCTAGGGAAGTTCAATCGCATCGATGGACCAGGATTATATGTGGTTGTTCCTATTGTCGAATCAGTGGCTGCGCGAGTTGATCAGCGCATTATCACCACACCGTTTTCGGCCGAGGAGGCTGTGACGGCCGACCTTGTGCCGCTGGGCATCGATGCGGTGCTGTTCTGGATGGTTTGGGATCCCAAAGACGCCTGCGTGGAGGTGGAAGATTATTCATCAGCGGTATGGTGGGCTGCTCAAACCGCCCTGCGCGATGCGGTGGGTCGCATCAATCTCGCCGAGGTGGCGACGCGCCGCGAGCAATTGGACAACGAAGTGAAAGAGATTCTCGAGGAGAAGACGCGTGCGTGGGGCATCACGGTTGTTTCGGTGGAGATTCGCGATATCGCTGTTCCGTCAGAATTGCAGGACGCCTTGTCCAAAGAGGCCCAGGCTGAGCGAGAGCGTAACTCGCGTTTGCTTCTCGCCGAGGTGGAAAAGGACATCTCTGAGATGTTCGTGGAGGCCGCAGCTGTTTACGAGCGCAATGACAAGGCGCTTCAGTTGCGTACGATGAACCTCATTTACGAGTCGGTGAAAGAAAAGGGCGGCCTTGTTATCGCCCCAAGTGCCTTCGGCGAGGCTTTCAACAACATCGATGGTTTCTTGAAATAACTCACGGTTATTCAGTTCCGATCTAATTTCGTCGGTGTCAGAGTTACGGACTGGATGCGTCCTGTGCGATGTTTGATTTACGGCGTGTGCAAACACCGCAGTTTCCCGCATTCAACCGTGAGAAGGCGCGTCGTCTCGAAAAGAAATGCATTATTTCCTAAATAGGATAGTCTAAGTTATTGATTGTCATAGTTGAGTAGTGTACCCTGACAATAGGCATTTGAGGGTGCCAGGGGAATGTCCTCTGCAGAGGGCAGGGGAATCCCTTATATTTTGAGGGAGGTACACCATGAGCGAGAACGGCTTGAACGTCAGTCGCCGAGGGTTCGTGGCAGGAGCCGGCGCTGCGGCTCTCACTGCGGGACTGGCGGGATGTGCGTCGGGCACGGCAGAGAAGGAGGGGACTGATCTGGCGAGCACTTCGCCGGAGAAGACGGCTTACGATCCGAACGCGGGCGAATGGATTCCCACCACTTGCAACATGTGCTTCAACAACTGCTCGATCAAGGCGCATGTTATCGATGGCGTGATCGTGGAGTTGACGGGCAATCCGGATAGCCCTGTCGGCTATGGCCACATTTGTGGAAAAGGTGCCGCAGGCATCATGCAGCAGTACGATCCGAACCGTATCACCAAACCCATGAAGCGCACGAATCCCGAAAAGGGGATCGACATCGATCCGGGCTGGGTCGAGATCAGCTGGGACGAAGCGTACGATCTTGTCGATGAGGCGTTCTCGAAGGCAGTTGCGGAATATCCCGGAGCTCTTGGGAGCATGTCCATGGTCGCTAGCCAAACGGGCAGCTTGGTCAAGGGCATGGCGCTCGGTGCGCTCTACGGCGCCTATGAGCCGGCTAATGCCATTGCCGATTTGTGCGGCACCGGTGTTCACCAGGTAAGCTACATCTATACGGGGGCGGGCAACGCGAAGCCCGATTACGAGTATTGCAACTACCTCATTCAGTTCGGCACCAATGCTGGCGTTGCCACGCGTCACGGCTTCAATATGACGGCCGAGCTTTTCTCCAAGCGTCGCGCGGAGGGGATGCGTCTCGTCAACTTCGATCCTCATATGTCGGCGGGCGCCGAAGCCGCTGACCTTTGGGTGCCGATACGTCCCAGCACCGACGCCGCTGCTGCGCTGGCAATGGCGAACGTCCTCGTGAACGAGCTGGGTATCTTCGATGCCGAGTATCTAACGAACCGTACGAACGGCCCGGCTCTCGTCAGCGATGAGACGCAGCGCATCTTGCGTCATCCCGAGTCGAACAAGGCGCTCTACATGGATGCGTCCGACAACACCGCCAAGCCCTACGACGAGTGCGTGCAGCCAGTGCTGGAAGGCACGTTTGAGGTTGATGGCACTGCTTGCAAAACGGCGTTTACCCTTTACAAGGCCCATATTTCGCGCTATACACCTGAATATCAAGAAGAGATCACTACGGTTCCCGCCGCTACTATTCGTCGGATCGCCAAAGAGTTTGGCGAGGCTGCCCATATCGGCGAGACCATCGAGGTCGGCGGGGTGACGATGCCTTACCGCCCTGTTTGCGTCGATCTGTTCTCCGGTCTGACGCGGCACAAGCATGCTTACCATGCCTGCTGGTCTGTCATCATGCTGAATGTTATCGTGGGTGCCGCGAACTCGGTGGGAGGCCTTATCGGATTCGATCCCGCCTGCAACGGCATTACCGATGACCCTGAGAACGTTGTTCAATTCCGTCCCTCAATTTGGGAGGAAGACGGCTTCATGAACGACGTTTCGCTGCTCATGGCCTATCCCGGCTCGTAGTACGAGCGCGTGCGCAAGCCGATCGAGGAGTACAAGCCGACCGATATGAGTATGCTCGCCCTCCAGCCGCTCGGAGAGGACGCGCATTTCTTCAACCTGGCCCAGTGCGATCCCGATTTGTACGGCACTCAGCCTATCAAGGCCGCGCTTGTTTACGGCTGCAATCCCATCAAATGGTGGGGCAACCATGACGAGCAGATCGAAATGCTGAAGAATCTCGATTTCATCGTGGGCGTCGACCTGTTCCTCAACGAATCCTCCTACTTGTATGATGTGTTCCTTCCTGAGGCGAACTATCTCGAGCGAATCGATCCTTTGCCTCACATGTTCTTCAACCACCGGGTGATCTGCGGCTTGGATGTGCCGTGGGCATATCCGATCATGCAGCCGGTTGTCGAGCCGAAGGACGGCGTGAAGTCCATTTTCGAGATAATGGGCGATCTTGCCGACCGCAAGGGCATGACTGCGAATTACGTTGGGCTTATGAACATGGTGTACCGGGTTAAGGATGAATACTCTGTTCCCATGGATCAGCCCTTCGACCTCGAGGCGTTCGCGAATTCCGTTACCAAGAGTCTCGTCGACGAGGAGCATGACTTCGAGTGGTTTAAAGAGCATGGCGTCTACACGCATCCGCGCGACGTTGATGAGGTGTACATTTGGGCTAACAATGCGCCCGGTAAAGTTCCGTTGTACTGGGATTTCATGTTTGAAGCGAAGGAGAAGATTGAAAAGACCGTTGAGGAGCTCGGTATCTATTGGGAAACTGATGACTATCAGCCGTTCCCGGATTGGAAGCCGTGCACGGAATGGGAGGTGACCGATCCCGATTTCACCTTGTTCCCCATTTACTACACCGATTCCATCAATGTCGACTCGTGGGGCCTCGGCAATCCCTATATCGACGAGGTTAACGAGTCCAATCCTTACGCTTACGCTGTGGAAATGAACGCTGCCGTGGCTTCGGAAAAGGGGCTTGCCGATGGCGATAAGATTCGTCTCGTCAGCCAGCACGATTCCTTCGTTGAGGGCATCCTCATGACTTCGGAGAAGATCCATCCCGAATGCATGGCCGTCATCTGCGGATCATGGGGCTCCCATTCGGAGTTTATTCCGAGCAGCAAGGGCAAGGGAACGCCTATCGCCCACCTCGCGCCAGGCCATGATCCCAAGCGTTTTGACTACATTTGCTCGGCGCTCGATCAGACGGTTCGCGTCAAAGTTGAGAAGATTTCCTAGGGAGGGATAAGCTATGACGTATGGAATGCTCATCGATCTTAAGAAGTGCATTGGCTGCCATGCCTGCGCCGTTGCGTGCAAAGAGGCCCATGGGACACCGCCCAAGGTAACGCGCGCCCATGTGGAGATCGAGTACGTCGGCAACTATCCCGACGTTCGCATGACGGCCTATCCCATGCTGTGCATGCATTGCGAGAACGCTCCGTGTGTTGAGGTGTGCCCAACCGGGGCCTCGTTCAAGCGCGAGGACGGCATTGTCGCGATCAACAAGGACGAGTGCATCGGCTGCAAGTCGTGCATGAGCGCTTGCCCCTACGGAGCTCGTTATTACCGCGAGGACGAGAACGGGTATTTTGGTGAAACGCTCAACGAGTACGAGGAGGTTATGTATCCCACGATGCCCAAGGGCACCGTTGACAAGTGCACGTTCTGCGCTGATCGCATCGATGCGGGCGACGGGCGCGTTCAGGCTTGTGTTGCCGCTTGTCCCGCTGGCGCTCGCGTATTCGGAGAACTTGACGATCTTCGCTCCCAGGCCGAGGCAGCCGAGGGCTTCCAGCTATTGCCCGAGGAGGGCACGAACCCGTCGGTGTGGTATCTGCCGAAGAAGGTAAATGCATAAACAAGAGGGAGCACGTCTTAACTGACCTCTCCCAGATGGCGTCCGTTCTTTGCGGACGCCATCTTTTTTCAGCGATCTGCAAATAAGGGGGGGAGAGAATAGGGCGTCTGGCGCAGATGACCGCAGATTAACGGGTCGTCAAGGGGTCATCGTCGGATGGGCTCATCGCGAGGCGGCGACGGCTGCGGCACGGTATGGTGGATGCACGCGCAAGACCCGATGAAGGGAGATTTACCATGAGTTTCATCGATAAGATGAAGGAAGCCGGCGAGGACATCAAGGAGGCGTTCCAGGACGGCGCCCACGATTTGGCCGATAAGGCGGGCGACCTGAAGGACGCCGCTGCCGAGAAGGCCGCCGACTTG
>CABSMC010000071.1 GCA_902478715.1 uncultured Adlercreutzia sp. | reverse complement strand
GCCTCGTCGCTGCCGAGCCAGCGAACGAGCGCCGCGCGCAAGCGTGCCTGCTGCTCCTCCGACAGGCCCTCCTTCTGAATCTGCGCCCGGATGGCTTCCTCGCTGGGAGCGAAGAGCGACCCCCGCTCGCTCCGCTCGATGGCCTGCTGCGCCAGACGATGGAACGCCGTGCCCAGGGCCGTGGCGGATTCCTGCGCCCCAAGGACGCATGCAGGGGCACCGTCAGATTCACGCGACCCTGAAGCATCGTCAGCGAACGAAGATTCGCTCTCATCGCTCTCATTCGAAGTCTCCGAACCGAGTGCGCTGCGGCCCTCATGCAACAGAGCGACGCCCTCGTCAGCCTCAACGGTCGGCTCGTCGCTGTGGGGATGCGCGCCCGAAAGCGACGTGTAGGAGTACAGCCCCTCCCGCGCGAAATTGCGCGGCGCGAGCGCCGGGTCTTCGCCATGCTCTCGCCGGACAACCGCGAAGACAGCAGGGGCTTCCTCGCTAGGGGGCGCCACCGCGCCAAGCTCCTCGTCGAGCCGCTCCTCCCCTGTGGGCGCCGAGGCCGCAAGAGGCTCCTCGTCCGTCTCTTCCTCGACCTCGGCGAGAACCCGCTCGCTCGCCATCCGGGCAGGCGCGCGGCCGCCGAAATCCACCATTGCGACGCTCGCGCCGTCGTCCATGGCCCAGCCAAGGGCGTCGAAGACGTCGCCGGTCACCCAGGTGCTCTCGTAACCGTCCTCTATCTTCGCGCTCACCCTCATAGCCAGAAGAAGAGATCGGCTCGCGCGCGTGAGGGCCACGTACATGAGGCGCCGCGCCTCCTCGCGCTCCTGGGCGGCGGAATACGCGGCCAGCGCCGCGCCGAATTGAGCTGAGGAAAGAGCTCCGAAGGCGTGCTCGGCCTCGGCGGGGCCGTCCAGGGAAACGTCGAGATCCTCTGCCTCCTGAGCCCGCGCCCATCCTTTCAATTTGGAGGCGGTCTTGTCCCAAGGGCCATGGGGCATCCACGTTGCAGCCACGTAGGTCGTCTCGCCGATGTTCTCGACGAAGAAAGAGGGTGTGCGTCCCCCGGGATAGCCGTCCTTCAGTTCGGCCACGGCCACATGGGGAAACTCCAGCCCCTTGGAGGTATGAACCGTCATGATGCGCACGAAATCGGCATCGAGGCACGCCAGCGCACCCGGCGCCTCCTTAGCCAGGGAAAGGTAGTCGGCGAATTGGCGGGCCACATCGGCGATGCCGCAGCTCTCCCGCGCGAGTTCCCCAACGACCACGCACGCTTTGTTGAAGTTGCCCGCGCGCGCCATGCCGTCTGCCCCCTCAAGCTGAAGCCGATCCGTCAGTCCGCTGTCCACGAAAAGGCGCCGCAGCGCCAACGCCGGCTCTTCGCGAACCGCGCGGCGCACGAAATCGCGCAGGCAGCGGCGCGCCAGCGCCAAAGCGGAGCGATCGTTCTCCCCGAGGGGAAACCCCTTATCTTCCTCTCGTCCGAAGAAGCCGCGAGAGATAGGCTGACGGGGACGAGCACGGCCATCGTCGCCGTCGCCTTCGCCGCTGCTCCCCGACGCCCAGGCATCCGTTGTGGCGAGCGCGAGAAGAACATCGTCGGAAAGCGCGAACAGATCGGAGGCGAGCGCCTGGTAGAGCGCCTCGGAGTCGTCGCGGTTCACCGCCACGCGCAGCAGCGTAGCCACAAGTTGGGCCTCCGCGCTCTGGCCGAACCCCGATCCGCCTGTCACGATGCTCTCGAAGCCCGCATCGCGCAGCGCCTCCTGGTAGACGGAGGCGCGGGTCATCGTTCCCAGCAGCAGGGCCATCTCCCCGGGGCGCGCGCCGGCCGCCCTCAGCTGCGCGAAGCGCTCGGCCACCTCGCGGGCGCACCGGGCCGACAGCTCATCGGAGGACACGGTGGCGCGACTGCCGTCGTTCTGGAAGACGCTCACGGCGATGCGCGCCGGGCCGTCCCCCTCGAACACCGGATCGGCAGCCGTGTTCACCGCACCGGCGGCCTCCAGATGCAGAAACTCGTCGCCGAAGACCTGGGGCTGGCCGAAGACGGCATCCACCAACGACAAGACGTCGCCGTGGCTGCGGAAGTTGTGGGGCAGCTGGGGGAACTCCGCCTCAGGCGAGAGGGATCGCAGCCGGTCGCGGTACTCGAAGAACACGTTCACGTCGGCGCCGCGGAACCGGTAGATGCTCTGCTGCGCGTCGCCCACCGTGCACACGTTGGCGAAGCCCGGCTGCGCCAGGGCGGCGATAACGGCGACCTGCAGCTTGTCGGTATCCTGGAACTCGTCGACCATGATGACCTTGAACCGCTCGCGGTAGCGCTCGGACAGCTCCGGATGGGCGGAAAATGCGTCCAAGCACCGGCGCAGCAAATCCCCCTGATCGAGTCGGTCGTTCCCCTTCGCTCGGGCGTAGGCGTCCTCCAGAAGACGCGCGAGCGACACGGCGGCAACGCTCACCCGCGCCCCCAAGGCCGCTTGCGCCTCGGAGAACACACTCGCGTAGGCACCTCGCCAGGCAGCGAACGCATCGGCGTCCGGCTTTTTGGCGCGGTACTTGTCCGAAGAAGGGGGAAACGCCAGAAGCGCCTCGAGAAAAGGCCCCGCCTCGAACCGCGCATCCAAGAATCCTTCGCCCGTATCGGCAGCGAGCCACTGCTCGGCCCGGTCGATGCCGGCTTCTAGATCGGAGGCGAACGTCTCGTCGGTGGCATTCGTCCTTCCCCAGACCTTCACCGCCTCCTGAACCTCCCTGGCAGCCTCCAGAGCCTGTCGCACAAGGCGCGCAGGCGTGGCGGTCGGCTCGGACAGGCGCAGGCCCTCGAACCCCTCGGGCATCGCCCGCACCCGGGCCACCACCTCCTGGGAATGCTCCAAGAGCCTCTTGTCGAAGGGCCCCTGCCCCTTAAGTCCGAACTCGTCGATGACCGCGCGAAGAAGCGGATCGGCCCCCGTTTCGAGATGGGCGAGCACCTGCTCGGTGGCTTCGGCCCGAAGATAGCTCGCCTCCGCCTCGTCGATCACCTCGAACTTCGGATCGATGCCTACCTCGAAGGCGTTCTCGCGCAGGATGCGCGCGGCCATAGAGCCGATGGTGCACACCCAGGCATCATCCACCTTCAGCGATTCCTCCGCAAGCCCCTCCTCGCGCAGAAGAGCGCGGATGCGGTCGCGCAGCTCCGCGGCGGCCTTCACGGTGAAGGTAATGGCGAGCACCTCGTCGATGGATTGCAGACCGCCGGGCGCCTCCTCGCCGGCGAGCAGCCCGTAGGCGATGCGCCTCGTCAGGGTGAAGGTCTTTCCCGAACCGGCGCCGGCGGCCACCATGAGGGGGCGGTCGAAGGTGGTGATGGTAAGGCGCTGGCCCTCTTTGCAGGTATCGAGATTCACGCGAGCCTCCCGGGGCAATCGTAGGCGGGACAGAATTCACAAGCTTTCGGTGCGGACGGGCTCACGGGGATGGCCCCCTCGGAAAGCGCCGCCAACCGATCGGCCACCAAGGCCTCGATGGCATCCAGATAGGCGGAGAAGTTCATGGCCACCGCCGAGCTTCTGGAAGACAGGCCCGCAGGGTCGAAGGCCGCACCGTCGTAGGCCCCCGCCAACAGTTCCTTGGGACTCTGCGCCCGGTAGCCCAAGTACAGCGCCCCGGCGCAGGCGAGGCCGAGGTCGGTGCGCAAAAGCGCCTGGGCGTAGATGAGCCCCTGCACGTGATGCGGCACGGACGGCTCGTCGCCCTCCTTCAGGCCGGATGCGTAGTCCTTGGACGATCCCTTGTAGTCGATCACCACGAAACGTCCCCGCTCTGCGTCGGCATCGACGCGGTCGACGCGCCCCCGCAGCCGGACGCCGGCAAAGTCCACGCCGTCGGCGACCTCGATGGGATGCTCGCAGAAGACCACTTCGTAGCCCGGGGGCATCTGGGCCTGCAGGCGCAGGCTGTGAACCAGTTGGCGCTTGAGCTGCGCCACCCGCTGCCGCTCCTCGCGCGTCGTCGCCGCAAGGCGAGAGCCCCCTCGGCGCTCGGGCTGCTCGCGGACAAGCTCGTCCACGAGCGCCTCGAACCGGGGCACCATGGCCTCGATGTTCTCCGCGTCCACGCGTCGCACGCCCTCCTCGGCGAGCCTGTCGTAGAAGCGGGCAAAGGCTTCATGGGCGAAATTGCCCAGTTCCCGCGGCCCGAACCTCTCGTCGGGAGCCTCGGGTCGAATGCACGACTGCACGAACCACCGATAGGGGCAGTGGAGGTACTGCTCGATCGCCGAGGGAGAGAGCACGGGCAGACCCTCGGGCGTGCGCTGAAGGTAGCGAAGAAGCGGAAGCGACCGCAGGCTGCCCCGCGACGGGCGGAGAAGCTCCTCGCATCCCGTCACCGGGGCGAAGGCGGCGCCAAGCGCTTGCGGCAAGTCGCCTTCGCCGGCGCATCGGGCGCCGGCGGCCAAGGGCTCGGGGAGTCCGAAGCGCGCATGGTCAGGGCGGCCCCAACGCAAGGCCAGCTCCTCATCGCCGGCCGCCAAGGCCCGGTCGGCGCCGGCCCGGGCCTGGGCGCTCGCGAACTCTTCCAGCAGAAAGGAGGGGAACAGCTCGTTTTCCCGCTCGTCGCGCCGGCTCACGCCCAGGACAAATCGCCGACGGGCGGCGCGCTGTGCCGCCGCGAACCGCGAGCGCTGGCGCCAGAGCGCCGAAGGCTCTCGGGGAAGTCCGAGCGTCTCGGCGAGACCGTCCAAAGCCGATAGGCTCTCGGAGATGCCGAAGGTGCGCGCGCTGACGTCCGCCAGGATCACCACATCCCAGCTTTTCGGCACGAGCGAGTCCAGTACGGCCGCACCGGCGATTTCGCAGAGGGGGCCGTCCGTCCCGGAGGAGCCCTCGACGCTCAGCGTGGCATCGGCAAGCAGCGGCGTCAGCGCGCAGGTCGACACGCCCAGCCCCTCCGCCAGGGCAAGCAGACCGCAGAGCTTGTCGAAGGCGGCGCGCTCGACGGCACGCTCCAGCGCGTCCGACGAGGCGGCACCGACGGCGCTGGAAAGGGCGTCGAGAATACGAGGAGGAACGCTTTCGCCGCAAGCCACGGCGCGCACGGCGAGGGCCAGAGCGGAAAACGAGTCGCTCTCCCCCGCGAGGATCTCGGCGGCATCGGTGGCAGTCAGTAAGCGGTCTTTGCGCAGACGCCCGTTGAGATCCCGCGCCTTTCGCTCGGCGATACCCGAAAAGGGGTTGTAGGCGAAATCAGTGGCCGCCTCGAGCCAGTGGGGGCTCCCCTCCTCCAGCCGCCGCGCGCATTCCCAAGCGCGCCCGAAGGCGGTGGCCCTCCAGGGCGCGGTGCCCCGAAGCGCCACCGCCCAACCGCTGGCGCACAAAGGCGCTCCCAACACGCCGAACAGCTCTGCAGGGTCGGCGCCCACCACCAGAACGCTTCTTGCGCCCGCACGACCGGCGCGCCCTATCTCGTCGAGCAGAAGCCCGGGCATCGCCGCTGCTCCTGCGGCGATCAGCACGCCCGGCTCCACGTCTTCCGGAAGACAGGAAACCGCGGCAAGAGCCTCATCGCCTTCCGCGGAAGCGCCCAAAGCCGTCAGAAGGTGCCGAAGCCCTCCCGAGACGTCCAGGCAATCGCAAACAGTCACGCCCATGGCGGGAAGCCGCCCGTCCCCAACCATCGAGGCAAGGAGATCGGCCGCCTCATCTGCCTCGATCAGATTCCGCGCGGCCAGCTCATCGTAGTAGGAGCGCAAACACGCGACGAGCCCGCGCTGCAGAGAGGTCAACTCCGCAACGGGAACAGCTCCCTCGTCGGCGAGAGCGGCCGCGTGCTCGGCGGCAAAAGCCGCCAGCACCGATGGCGCCCCGGAGGCAGCGGCGGCATCGCAAGTCGAAGCCGCCCGGGCCGCAAGAAGGGAGCGCTCCTCAGGAGAAACGAGAGCGCGCCCGTCGCCCCACAGCTCCCACAGCTCCTCCACCAATCCCGCGGCCGTAAGGCGACGCACGCCGAAAGCGGCACCGGGAGCCGTCGCGGTTGCAGCGGCCTTGGCGGCAGCATTGGCGCGCTCGATGGTGCGGTAGAGCTCTACGGGAACGGTTGTCGGCACGGCGGTCCTCCTCGAAAATCAGTTCCGACCATTCTAGCGCGACCGGGGCGCTTCGGTGTCCTCTTTATGTCCCTCCACAGCCAGAACGCCTCTTTCGTCGGCAGCTCCCGTGAGCATTTGGCAACGGATTGCCGCCCGTGCGGTGACCCGTCGCCGACCTGGCCTTGCATCGGCGCGGCCAGGCCTACCATAGCGAAAGAACGAGTCGGCACCGGGCGCTCCCCCGCCCAGGCCGGCCCGCTTTCCCGAACCGCAGATTACAGGAGGCGCATGATGACCTATCAGGAACTGGTTACCAAGCTCATCGAGATTCAGAAGCACATGATGCCTGACTTGGAGAAGTTCGAGCGCGAGGATCGGCTGCCCCACGACCTCAAGGTCGCCAAGGCCGAGATCATCGAGTGGGAGCACACCGTGGACGGCGACGGCGGCCTGGAAGACGCCCCGGAGATCTGGCCCGTGGAGAAGTTCGCCCGGGCCCTGCGCGATCACTACGACGACTTCAACGACTTCATGCGCCGCAACATCGCCGAGTACGAGGTGCTCGCCGGCCAGCTGCCCGAGGCCTTCGCCCACCCGCTCGGCCAGTAGGCTCCGCAGCACCTCCGGCCACGCGCCCCGCTTCGCCCTCGCCCAGAAGACGAGCGTCGAATGCCAGCCGGTCAATCCAATCCAGCCGCTATCTTCGAGAGCCGCCTTAACGGGCGGCTCTCGCCGTCTGCGGCCGCGTTGCCCTTAGTAAGTGCCCGCGATCTCCTGGGCCATGCGGGCCACCCCGCGGCGAGCCTCGATGCGCTCGCGCTTGAAGTGCCACTGACCGGCGTCGAAGGCGGCGCCGAGGCCAATGGCGGCCAGCCGGTACCAGGTGCGCGCCCGGCGGAAGTCCTGCTCGCAGCCGCGTCCCAGCTCGAAGGCGCGGGCGAGGCGCAGCGCGGCGTTGCCCGTGCTCGCACGGTCCTCGTCGATGCGCCCGCTCTCCAAATCGAAGGCTCGCCGGTACAGCGAGAAAGCCCGAGCCGCCGAGGAAGCGCATCCCCGACCCGCGGCCACCAGATCGCCCAAACGCCAGCAGCACTCACCGTGACCATGATAGGCGCCGAAGGAGAAGTGCAGGTAGGCGCGCTCGTCGCAGGGGGTGTCCGCCTTGTGGAGCGCTTGGCGATCGGCCAGGCCGTCCCAGTACGCCCCCTCGCACAGATCGCCCTCGTAGATGACGCCGAGACGGCAGTGGGCGCCGATATTGCCCCGGGCCGCCGCATGCAGAAGGAGCATCTCGGCCGCGCGGTAGCAGTCGACGCGGCGGCGCCGATGCTCCTCGCCCAGCAGGCCCAGAGCCTCGCTGAAATAGACCTCCGCCAGCTCCAGGGCGCGCCAGCCGCCACGGTCGGCGCCGCAGGGATAGGAGGCGACGAACGTGCGCCCTCTCCCGTCGGGCGCCGGCTCGCTCACCCAGATGCGGGTCAGACCGCCCTCGCCGGCGCCTCCCTTGCGATCCACGGCGAACACCGAGCCCGTCTCACGCCGACGCCGCCACTTCTCGTTGCGCAGCACTTTCGGCGTGAAGCTCGTCTCCGCGCCGCCGCAGGCCCGCCGCGCACTGGGCGCGCCAAAGAGCACGTTGGCGGCCCGCTGGGCCCAGCCCACTTCCCGCGCACGGGCTGGAGCGGCCACCGAGGAGGCGACATCCTCAGCAGGAAGGGCCAAGGCGCAGGCGACGGAAGGGTCGGCCACGGCCGCAACGGCGCTAGTCATTGAGCACCACCTCCATCACGAGCCGCGTCCACGAGCCGATCTGCTCCTTGTCCGTGAGCCGCCCCTCCACGGACTTGCCGCCGTCGATGAGCCGAGCGACGAACTCGTTGCACTCGCAGGAGACGTAGCCAATCCGGCGGTCGGCGCCGTCGCGCACCTCCACGGCCCAGCCGTCGTGGGGGTTGGCCGCGTCCCGCACGAGGGAGAGCCGATCCCCCTTTCCGTAGCCTTCCGCAATGGCCGCCATCGCGGGCACGTGGCGCGTTCCCGCCACGGTAGTGTTTTCCACGACGCGAATCGATTTTGGTGCATTTGCCATGGTTCCTCCTGACCGATAACCTTATGATCGATCATGATAAAGAACCGCTTACGATCAAGTGTCCCTTATTCGGTACAGCGAGCCACCGAAGATCGCCCTTGCTGAGCAGATCGATCATGGTTGTCGCAGCTGCACGATTATGTTAGAGTCCGCTAACACGAAATCCGCTTCCCCGAAAGACGAGGAATGACATGAAAGACAAGAAATCGAAGAAGGCCGCCGCCGACAAGAAGGCCGATAAACTCGCCCGCAAGAAGAAGCACACCGGTTGCAAAGGCGAGAAGGGCGCCGCAGGCTGCAAGGGCTGCGCCAAGGCGAAGGCGTCGCTTGCGCTCTCCCACTGCACCTGCTGCAAGAAGCGCTGCCCGCTCTCCAAACCGAAGTGCGGCAAGGGCCGCCGCCTCGCCGCCGCCCTCAAACTGCGCGAGAAGAAGGCCTAGGGATATTCGCTATAGACGCTCTGCAACAAAGCGATAAACATCTTCCACTTTGTGGGTCATGGCTTCGCGGTACTCCGGTCGTGCCGCTGTTCTTTCCAAAAGCTTTGGTGGAAGGAATCGACGCATTTCCTCAGCGAAAGCGGCACTCCCAAGCGCCTCCCGCGCACGGGAAAGCCCACTGCGCAGAAGCTCTTGAGCGTTCTCGCCCACATGGTAATCGTTCAGTTTCCGGCCAACCATGACCGCAACCTCGTCCATTTTCCTCCCCGGTCGCAAAGCGATCCAGGGAATGTCCCATAAATCGCGATAGCGCGGGGCAAGCACTTGCTGCGAGAACGACACGATTTTGTCCGCCAGAATCTCATCCAAAGATTGGCAACCGATAATAGCTCGGCTGCACATCCCTTCCACTTCCGGATAGTTTTCCTCAAGAACGCGAAGATCGCGAGTATATGAGGGTATTTGCGCGATCTCAATCTTGATTTTCTGGGAAGGAAGATCGGGTCGCGCCGGCGCCGTGTCGACGACCACCTGCCACCTCTTCATCGACCCACCGCCTTCGAAGTGCTTGATCTTTTTCGGGTCCTTGACCCGAACGCCCACATCGTATTTGCTCCGCAAGCTATCGCTCAGCAGTTCCCGAAAACCGGCGAGATCCGATTCCTCCAAGTCCAAGGCCGTGGTGAAATCAAGATCCTCGCTATAGCGGACAGCGCCATAACACAGACGCAGGCATGTTCCTCCTTGGAACGTGAGGCCGTCGAGCCATCGCGATTCATCGAGCGCACGGATGATGTCGTAATGAATGAGCTCTTTCTCTACAATCGGGAGCAACGCCTCCACTTCGCCTCGACGGGCAACGTCTTCAGCGAACTTCTTGAAATCAATCGCCATCTTCCACTTCCTCCCAATCGATGAGGTAGGTTGATCTCCGCGCTCGCATGAGCCCTTGGACGGCATATCTCTTAGTTGCGAGCCGCAGGGCGTGGCCAGGATAATCGACCGTATTCGAAATGATCTCGTTGGCATCGGCGGCAGTGTGAATAAACTCAATTGTGCCGAAGGGAGTGTTGAACTCCCCTTCCCTACCCGTCGTGACAACCGTTAAACGCCCTACGGGAATCTGGGAAATCACGCTCCACAGAGACGCCGCGCTCTCCATGCCGATGTAGTTGAACTCACCGGATCTCAAGGCGACGGCGACTTCCTCAATGGCCGGCACGTCTCTTCCTTTGAAGTCGCCGAACCAGTAGACATCTCGCGCCAGCCGCGTGATGATCCCCGAATCAAGCAGACGCTTGATAGAGCTTCGCAAAGTATTGCCACTCTCTCCAAGGACGCGGCCAAGCTCGCGCGAGCGGAACACGCGCTTTTGCTCGCTGAAGGCTCTGAGTTTTCTTTCCGCTTCTATAAGTTTCATTGTCCCACTCTACAGTAATAGCCTAAATTTGGGTCATTACTGTAGAGTTAATACACGCTCCTGTCAATGATCTCAATCGATCTCACCTTCAGACACGCCCTCCGATTGCTCCTCCTTGGCGGCGCGGGCCTCGTCGAGCAGGGCCTTCATGGTGGGGTTCTTGCGGGTGAGCTTCTTCACGGTGAGGTCCTCCGCCTTGTCGTTGGCCAGGCGCAAGTTGCGCTCGGAACCCAGCAGGTGCTCCTTAATCTTTTGCAAATGGTCGATGGACTTGTCTATCTCATCGATGGCCTTCGCGAAGCGCTCGCTGGCGAGCCGGTAGTTGCGGCCGAACTTGTCCTTGAAGTCGGCCAGCTGGTCCTCGAAGTTCGTCACGTCGATGTTCTGCTGGCGCACGAGAGCCAGTTCGCGGCGGGCCTCCATGGAGGAGAGCGCCGCGTTGCGCAGAAGCGTGATGAGCGGGATGAAGAACTGCGGGCGGATGACGTACATCTTCTCATACTGGTAAGACACGTCGGTGATGCCCGTGTACAGCTCGCTTTCCGGCTCGAGCAGCGACACGAGCACGGCGTACTCGCAGCCCTTCTTGCGCCGGTCGGCGTCCAGTTTCTTGAAATGCGACTCGTTGGTCTTTCGGTGGGTGGAGCCGTCGGCCTCGTTCTTCATCTCGAACATGATGGAGACGATCTCGTTGCCCTCCTCGTCGAAGTCGCGGAAGACGAAGTCGCCCTTGGTGCCCTCCACCACCTCGTTGTCCTTCTCGAAGTAGGCGCGGGGGAAGGCCGTGGGGCGCAGGCGGTTGAACTCAATCTCGCAGTGCTGCTCGAGCGTTTCGCCAAGCATCTTCGTGGAGAGGCGCGCCTTCATGTCCTGGATGCGCTCGATCTCCCGCTCGCGGTCGGCGATGAGCTCGTCTTTCGCCCGCAGCTTCTCGGCCAGCTGAGCCTGGGCCTCGGCCTGGGCCCGGGCGAGCTCGGCCTCGGCGCGGGTCTTCTGCGTCTCCAGTTCGTCGCGTGCCCGCTCCACTTTGCCGCGCAGATCGTCGCGCTCGCGCTCGACGGCCACCTGGGCGTCCTTGGCTGCAGCCTCGGTCCTCTGCACCGCGATTTGGGTTTCCATAGAGGCTTGCGCGCGCTGGCTCTCCAGCATCTGGGCCAGCTCGTCGCGCTCGCGCTCCACCGCGCGCAGCCGCTCGGCCTCGGCGGCCATCGCATCGCTCACGGCCAGCTTGCGCGCCGCCTCCGCTTCGCTCTCCTTGGCAGACAGCTGGGCTTTCAGGTTGACGAGCTCGCCGTCGCGCTCGGCGATTTGCGCGCGCAGGGCCTCTTCGGCCTTCGACACCGCGAGCGCCACCTCCTGCTCGCGGCTCTTCTCGGCCAGAGACACGCGGGCGTCCACCTCGCGTTGGAACTCCTGGTCGCGCACTTGGTTCAAAATGGCGGCGTAGCCGCTCTCGTCCACCGTGAACGCCTCGCCGCAATGGGGGCACTTGATCTCGTTGCTCATGAAACGGTTCCTTCCTGTTGCTCGAGGGAATCATACACCGCCGCCGAGGCGGCGGCCCGGAGGTCAGCCGGCCGGGTACAGCATTTCCAGAGACTGGATGGCCGAAAAGGGAATGCGACGGCGCACGATCCACAGGTCGCGAAAGGTAAGGTCGATCTGGCTCACGGCTCCTTCGGCCACCCGGTAGCCGCCGTCCTCGTAGTAGCGGCAGCGCCCCACGTCCCCGCGGACGAGGTTCGCGATAATCCCGTCCAGCGCCCGGGCCTCGTCGTCAGCCAGCGGCCGACGCGGCTCAGGCACTACTTCCTTTGCATGAACGAGATCGTAGTAGCCGCGCAGCGCCGCGAAGGGCATGAACTGGCGGGCACGATCCGGGTGCGGCCGCCCAATGTCGGGCGGCACAGGAGGATCCAAGGACGCCTCGGCCTGCCGCCCCTCCGCCCCTGCATCGGCGACCGTCCCGCCAACGGCGCCGCCGCCAACGGCGACCCCCTTGTCAGAAACACCCGCACCGCCGACCTCCTCCCATACGAGTCCCGCGAGCAAATCCACTTCCCTAGCCATGGTGCCCTCCCACCATGGTGTTCCGCTCGCGACCGAGCGCGTGCTCCTTCAAGCTCGTGCCCTTGATGAGGGCGTTTTTCCCGAACTTCTCCTTCACGGCGAGCACGGCCTCGGCGCGGCGCCGCTCGCGATCGGCGGCCGCAACATCGGTGAACAGGTCCACCGTGGCCAGATCGGCGTCCACCAGGTTGCCAAAACCGATGCTGATCTTGCGCATAGTGCGAGCGGGATCCACCGTCTCCCGAAAGAGCGCCTCCAAATAGCCGTAGAGCTTCGCGAAAGAGTTTGTGCGCTCGGGAATCTTGCGCGAGCCGCCCCCGTGCGGGCGAGCGCCGCCGACACGGCGG
>CABSMC010000070.1 GCA_902478715.1 uncultured Adlercreutzia sp. | reverse complement strand
GACGCGCCAGATTTAGGTTCTGGTGGGCAACCCCCGTGAAGGTTCAAGTCCTTTCGCCCGCACCATTTCCCGCTCGTGTTCCGTTTGGGTCGTGCGGCCGTGACGCGTCTTGCTGTAGGCGCGCGAAGACAAAGGAGAATTACCTTGGCAGTCCCCGCAGTTTTTAGGAAGTACAACGAGATCAGCCTCATCAAGCGCATTCTCGTTGGCCTTGCCGTCGGCATCGTCTTGGCGCTGCTCATCCCGAATGTGCAGCCTTGGACCGACATTATCACGCTTCTGGGCTCGCTGTTCGTCGGCGCGTTGAAGGCCGTCGCCCCCGTGCTCGTGTTCTTCCTGGTCATCAGCGCCCTTTGCAACGCCCAGGGCGCCGGTACCATGAAAACCGTCGTCGTGCTCTATGTCGTCAGCACGCTTGTCGCGGCCATCGTCGCTCTCATCGGCAGCGAGATCTTCCCGACGTCCCTCACGCTCGACACCTCCTCTATGGTTGAGCAGGCCGCGCCCGAGGGCATCGGAGAAGTGCTCACCACGCTGCTCATGAACATCGTGGCCAACCCGGTGGACGCGCTCATGAACGCCAACTATGTGGGCATCCTCGCATGGGCCGTGGTGCTCGGCATCGCCCTGCGCGCCGCCGGCGAGCGCACCAAGGAAGTGTTCACCGCCATCTCCGACGCCGTCTCCAAGGCCGTGCGCTGGGTCATCAATTTGGCCCCCTTCGGCATCATGGGCCTGGTGTACGCCTCGGTGAGCACCTCGGGCCTGGAGATCTTCACCGAGTACGGCCACCTCATTCTGGTGCTCGTGGCCTGCATGCTCATCATCGCGCTGGTCACCAACCCCCTCATCGTGTGGATCTGCACCCGCAAGAACCCCTATCCGCTCGTCCTGCGCTGCCTGAAGGACTCCGGCCTCACCGCCTTCTTCACTCGCAGCTCTGCCGCCAACATCCCGGTGAACATGGAGCTGTGCCGTAAGCTCGGCCTGAACAAGGACAACTACTCGGTGTCCATCCCGCTGGGCGCCACCATCAATATGGCCGGCGCGGCGGTTACCATCACGGTCATGACCATGGCCGCCTGCCAGACCATCGATCTGGCGGTCGACCCGGTGACGGCCGTCATCCTGTGCGTGCTGGCCGCCGTGTCCGCCTGCGGTGCGTCGGGCGTGGCCGGCGGGTCGCTTCTGCTCATCCCCATGTGCTGCGCGCTGTTCGGCATCAGCAACGATGTCGCCATGCAGGTTGTCGGCATCGGCTTCATCATCGGCGTCATCCAGGATTCCTGCGAGACGGGCCTGAACTCCTCTTCCGACGTGGTGTTCACGGCCACCGCCGAGTACCGCCAGCTCATCAAGGAGGGCAAGGAAGTGCACCTGGGCAAGGACTCCTTCGCCTACCACGAGCTTTCCTAACAAGCTGCGTGCACCGCGCATTTTGAATCACATTGCGGAAGGGAGCCTACGGGCTCCCTTCTCGTTTGCCCTTGTTTGTATCCGACAGCCCGAGGTGGTGCCGATCTGTCGGAACGAGCGTACCAGCAGGTCGGATTCGACTGCGTTCGATGACTCCGGCAAGAGGGGTCTCAGCGGGGACGTCTCGCCTTCGCCTTGTCCTGCTCGCCGCGCGGCGCGGCGGTCTCCACGAGGTGGCGGGTGGTGAGGAGACCCGCTGCCATAAGGAGACCGAGGGCGCCAAAGGAAAGGCGCATGGCGTCGGCCTGCGCGGAGGCCTTCACGTCCACGAGCTTGTCGACCTGCGCGGCGTCGGCCCCCCAGGTTCTCGCCTCGTCGGAAAAGGCGCTGTCGCTCATGAGCGTCGAGGCGGTCTCCGCAGCGGGAGCCACATAGCTCTGGTCGATGTCCGCCGAGGCTGCCTGGGCCGTGAATCCTCCCGCCATGGTGAGGAGAAGGAAGGTCCCGGCAAGCGCGGTGCCGAGGGCGAGCCCGATGCTGCGAGCGGCTCCCTGGATGCCGCCGGATTGCTCGGCCTCTTTGCGGGTCACGGCGCAGGCCACGGCATTGTTCGCTTGGGAGTTAACGGCGCCCACCCCGAAGCCGCCGAGGGCCATCCCGGCGAACAGCGCCGCCGTCACGCCGTGCGCGTGGACGCCAAAGGCCATGAGCACGCAGGCGCAGGCGATGGCGATGAATCCCGCCCGGATGATGAGGCGCGAGGAAAGGTGCGGGGCGAGCTTGGGCAAAAAGGTCGCCAGAAGGAACATCGGGATGCCCGACAGAAGGGATAGCATGCCGGTTTGCAGCGCCGTGAACCCGGTGACGAGCTGGAGGTACGGCGTGGCCAAGATGCCGACGGCGCCCATGTAGAAAAACGGCAGCGCGACGGCGGAGAGCCCCGCGCGCACCTTGGGAGAGGTGACGAACGCAGCGGGAATGAGGGGGTTGCCGCGACGTTGGGCGCGTCGCTCGGTGGGCACGAGCAGGCCGAGCAGCACAAGCCCGACGAGGATGGCGGGCAGGGTGGGGGGCAGTCCGCACAAGGTGAAGGGGCAGAGCTTCTGCGGGTTGACGATGCCCCAGTCCGAGAGGTGCGCCACTCCGAACAGCGCGAGCCCCATGCCGAGGGCGGCCACGATGGTGCCGGCTACATCGAAGTGACTGTGGTTGCCGGAGAGGGGTGTACGGGGAACGAGCCGTGTGCAGCACAGCACGAGCACGAAATAGACGGCCATGATGGCGAAGGTAAGGCGGAAGCCCGAAGAGTCCATGACGATGCCCAAGACCAGAGGGGAGAGCGTCGAGAGTGCGGCCGCTCCGGCAATGGTACCGAACGCGATAGCCCGCTGCCGCCCTTGGTAGAGCGCTGCGACCAGTCCGAGCACCGAAGGCGTGATAAGGCAGGCGCCAAGTCCCATGATGACGCGTCCTCCCCAGGTGAAGGCGAAGATGGTGGGGGAGAGCGCCGCCACCATCTCGCCCGCAACGGCCAGGGAAAGCCCGATAGCCAGCGCGCGGCGCAGGCCGATGGTCACGCCGACGAGGCCGCCGGCTATCATGAACGCACCGGCGATGAGCGAGAACAGCGTGGTGGCCATCTGGATATCGTCGAGGGTGGCGCCCAGCGTGCCCACGAGGCTCGCCGTCGCGAGGTTCATGGCCGCGCTGTCGCTCGAGGTGCCGATCTGCGCGAGGGCGAGAACGGCCAAGGGCGCATAGCTCGCCTTCGTGATTTCTGCCGGCTGCCGGGCGGCGGCGTTGGCGGTAATGGTCGTAGTTGCCATGATGCGCCTCTCAACTGATTGCGGCGCCCCACGGCGCCGCCACACTATCTTGTTGTCCCAGGGAAATTTTCTCCCAAATGCGCGGCTGTGCTGTCGTATTGCGCAGAATCTCGTGCAATCGTTGCCATCTTGCCATGGTATTGTCGCCCTCAAAGGCTAGGCTCGCTCTACACTGGGAGCAGGATCGTTCGCCTTTGGGGCCAAGCGGTGAGGAGGAGCTATGAACAGCAGGCAAGGAGCGCTTTTGCGGGCGCTGCTCGAAGCCAGCGACTACCGGACATCTGCCGATTACGCTCGCCGGCTCGGCTGCTCGGATCGCACGATTCGCACCGACGTCAAGGCTCTCAACTCGTTTTTCGAGCACGAGGGGCTCGCCACTCGGGTGGGCCGCCAGCGCGGGGCCGGACTGCGTCTTGCGCTGGCTCCCGGCGAGGAGAACCGTCTCGTGCGCCTGCTTGAAGAGAGCGAAACGGAGATGCACCCTCGCTACGAGCGCCTGTGCCAGGAGATGATCGCGCTGACGTGCTATCCCGGCCCCCATACCGCCGACAGCCTCGCGCGCCGCATGTTCCGCAACAAGCAGCAGATCCAGTCCGATTTGCGCTGGTGGCAGGGGATATTGAAAGTGAGCGGGCTCACGCTGTCCGTCGGCCGCCAGATCACCGTCGAGGGTCCCGAGTGGACCATTCGGGGTTTCGTCATGTCCATGCTGTTCTCGTTCTCCTCGGCTGCGGTGCGCCGCCGCATCCTTCCTTCGCTGTTCGGGTCGATCGAGCCCTACGACCGCCAGTTTCTGGAGCGCTGCATCGCCGAGATGCAGCGCGACCTCGGCTTCGAGTTCTCCAGCAACGCGCAATGGCAGTTCGGCGTGTACCTCTGCATTATGGTGATCCGCGTTCGCCTCGGCCATGGCCTGATGACGTGGCGCGGCGCCGACGGGTCCACGCCGTTCTTCGCCTACCTCAAGAAGCGGCTCGAGCGCCATTTCTCCCTGATGGTGAGCGATGCCGAGATGGGACTGCTCAGCGACATGGCCCACTGCTGCACCTGGCAATGGAGTCTGGCCGCTATGAGCGCCTATGAGCCGAGCGAGCGCGCCCGCGCGTTCACCGACGACGTCGAAGAGGCCCTCAAGAAAGCGTTCGGCGCGCCCTTGCCCGAGGATGTGCGCAAGCCCTTGGCCATTCTGTTCGAGAGCGGCCTGGCGCGACGCACCTGCGGGTTGGTGGCGGCGAATCCCAACGAGGAGTCGGTGAAGTACGAGGCCATGGACGGCGCCTGCCTTCTGTCCTCGGTGCTCTGCGAGGTGCCCTCGCTCGTCGAGGCCGACCTGTTCAGCCCGGACTACACTCGCATTGTGCTCGTGCTGCTCGATTACCTCGACCAGGTCGGCGCGCTGCGCTGCTATCGGGTGGGTCTGGTGGTGAACTGCGGAATCGATCTGGCCCTTTGGGGCGCGCATCGCATCGAGAAGCTGACGAGCCGCCTTGAGGTGACCGATGTCCTGACGGAAAACGAGGTGCTTGCCGCTGCGAGCCGTCCGAATTCGACGCTGCTCGAGCGCTTCGACTACCTCGTGTCCTTCGAGCCGATGGACATCGATTTTCCCTGCGTGACGATCTCGCCGGGCGTCAGCCGCGCCGATATCGATCACATCATCGCCTCCGTGCCGCTTTGGCGACGGGGCCGGGAGGTTCACACGGCGTGGGAGCGGGGCGTCCTGCCCGCCGGCCCCTCGCCCGAGAGCATGTTCGCCTCGCTGCACGCGCGCCTTACGGCCGATGGCCTTATCGACATGTCCCTCGAGCGCTTCGAATGGCTCGTCTGGACTCTGTCGGTGGTGAAGGACCGCACGCTCGTGTTCGCCTGGTGCGGGTCGGGCGTCCGCAAGACGGGCATTCGCATCTTCCGCCTGGAGGAGAGCGATCAGGCCGAGTGCGGCCAATGCACGATGGCCGCCGTTCTCGTGGGGGCGCCCACCGAGCGGGGCGATCTCACGCCGCTCACGCAGGGCTTCAAGCGCCTGGTGGAAGACTATGCCGATACCTCGGATCTCGTCAGCGACGACGGATTTTTCGTCTGCTTCCCGGAGCCCGAATAAGGGGCGGAAGCGGGGCGCGAGGCCCGAGCAGGGCGCGCGCGGCGCTGGGAGCAAAGCCCGACCAGCGCACGAGGCCCCGACCAGAGCGCGACGTCCGGACGGAGTGCGAACAGCGCCGAGAATGCAAAAAAGAAGGGAAGCGCACGGGCTTCCCTTCTTTTTTCAGGCGATTGATCTGCCGCTACTTCGCGGCGCGCTCGTAGAGGGTGTCGCCCTCCTTGATGGTGGCGAGCACGCAAATGTCGCGGATCTCGCGCGGGTCGACGGCCAAGGGGTTGCGGTCGAGCACCACGAGATCGGCCAGCTTGCCCGCTTCCAGGGTTCCCTTGTCGGCCTCCTCGCCGTACTGGTAGGCGCCGTTGTAGGTGATGGCGCGCATGGCCTCGTACGGCGTCACCTTCTGGTCCTCGTCCAGCTGGACGCCGGCCTTGGTGATGCGGTTCACGGCGCACCAAGCGGCCTCCAGCAGGTTCGGGCGCAACACCGGAGTGTCGGTGTGCAGGGTGAAGGGCAGCCCGGCCCGCTCGGCGTCGCCGCAGGCGCTCACGCGGCCGCCGCGCACCGGTCCTAAGTTCCGCAGGTGCGCGTCGCCCCAGTACCACACGTGCGAGGAGAAGATCGAGGGGATCATGCCGATTTCCGCCATCTTCGCGTACTGGTCGGTGCGCGCCGTCTGGGCGTGGATCATCACCGGGCGCAGGGCCATCTTCTCGGGGTTGTCCGATGCGTCCCGCGCCGCCTCGTACACGCGCAGAAGCTGGTCGGCCGCCGCGTCGCCGTTGCAGTGGCACAGAAGCTGGTGGTTGGAATCGATGGCCATCTTCGCGAAGGCGATGGCGTCCTCGTCGGTCATGGTGCTGTAGGCCACCCAGTCCTTCTCGCCGTCGGGGCCTTCCACGTAGGGCTCGGTCATCCAGGCGGTCAGCCCCTGGGGCGAGCCGTCGAGGAACATCTTCAGGCCGCCGAAGCGGAAGTGCCCGGTGTAGCTCTGGCTGTCGAACTCGGCGTTGTCGGCGAGCGTGGCCATCACGTCGCTGCCCCACATGGGATAGCTCACGATGTCCATCTTCAGCAGGCCGGCGCGGGCGAGGCCCACCAGCACCTTGGCCATGTCGGGCGCGGTGGCGCCGTCCTGGCAGGTGGTCACGCCGTGCTCCAGGTAGATGCGCTGCATGTCGGGAACCATGGCCGCGAAGTCCAGGCCCAAGCGGGGAGTGGTCACGGCGTAGAAGGGGTTCATGGCCGCCGGCTCCTCGGCGTAGCCGTCCAAGTCGCCGGTGCCGTTCATGCGTCCGTAGCGGCCGCCCTCGGGGTCGGGCGTGGTGGGCGTGATGCCGGCCAGCTTCAACAGGCAGTCGTTGGCCACGCCCATGTGGTTGGACACGTGCGTGATGAGCACGGGGACGTCCTCGGACACGGCGTTCAGGATGGACTTGTCGGGGTGGCGCTGCTCGATGAGGTTGTTCTGGTCGTAGCCGTTGCCCATGATGACGCCGTCCGGGCCGATGTTGCGCTCGGCGGCGAACTTCTTCAGCGTCTCGGTGATCTCGGCGAAGGAGGTGCACTCGGACAGGTCGGCGTACAGGAGGTACTGCAGCGCGCCGGTGAAGTGGCTATGCGGGTCGATGAGCCCGGGCAGCACGGCCGCGCCTCCCAGGTCGACTTCCTCGGCGCCGTCGGCGAGGCGACGCGCCTCTTCCAAGGTACCGACGTAGGCGATGCGGCCGTCGTCATCGACGAGGAGCGCGTCGGCGGTATCGACGTCGTCGACCATGGTGACGAAGGTGGCATTGGTGAAAAGCCGTTTCATGAATTTCCTTTCAAACACGCGTGAGTTACATTTCGCGGTCGACGACCGGCTCGAAGGGCAGCTCGTCAGCCGTCTCGGCCACGATGGTCTCCTCCTTGCCGTCCTCTTCCTTCTTGAAGATGGTGATCCAGCGCGTCGTGAACAGGCCGAGCAGGATCAGCACGCCGGAGACCACGTACGAGGTGATGGTGGACTCGATGCGGGCATCGGAGTTCAGCTGCACGAGCTCGGTGCGCTGCTCGTCGGTCATGGGGATGTCGGCGATGGTCTGCTCGAACTGCTCGTCGCCCATGAGCGAGATGTTGCGCTCGGCCACCGCGGTGCGGACCTCGGGGGTGATGACGGGGCTGTCGGCCATGGCGTTGTCGATGTTGGCGGTAATGCCGAACAGCAGGACCGCGCCGATGGCGGCCACGCCGATGGCCTGGCCCACGTTGCGCATGGTGGTCTGGATGCCGCCGGACTGCGACGCGTCGCGCTCGTTGACGGCCAGGGCCACGATGTTGTTGGCCTGGGCGGAAACGATACCGGCGCCGGCGCCTGCCACGGCCAGGCCCACCCACATGAGCCCGTTGACCTCAGAGCCGTGCAGCGAGAAGGCCATGGGGATGAACGCGCTGGCCATCACGATGTAGCCGACTTGGATGACGCGGCGCGGGTTGGCGTTGGGCAAAAACTTCGGGATGCCCAGCGAGAAGATGAAGGTGGGGATGCCCACGGCCAGCGCCATGACGCCCATGAGCACCGGCGACCAGCCGGCCACGAGCTGCAGGTAGGGGGACAGGAGAATCGCCTGGACGCCCATGAAGAAGAAGGTGATGGCGCTCGCCACGAGGCCGGCGCGCACCTGCGGGGTCTTCAGGAACGACTGGGGCAGAAGGGCGATGCCGTTCTTCTGCTCGACGCGCTTCTCCACTGGCACCAGGATCACGAGCAGGATCAGGCCGAGGACGGCCATGGGCAGGGCCGGGGAGATGCCGAAGATGGTGAAGGGGCACTCGGCGAAGGGCTCGATGAGGCCCCAGGCGGAGATGCGGGAGAGGCCCACGAGGAACAGGAACAGGCCCGTGGCGGCGATGCCCGTGCCCAGCCCGTCGAACTTCAGCTTCTCAGCGGGCTTCTCGATGGCCGGCAGCTTGAAGGACAGAAGCAGCACCAGGGCGAAGTACACGGCCAGGGCGCCGAAGGTGATGCGGAAACCGCCGAACTGCATGACGATGCCCAAGAACAGCGGCAGGAAGGCCGACAGTCCCGAGGCGGCGCCGATACAGCCGAAGGCCAGCACGCGGTTCTTGCCATGGTAGATGAACGGAATGAGGCCGAGCACCGAGGGAATCATGAAGCTGGCGCCGAAGCCGACAAGGATGCGGCCGCCCCAGATGAAGATCGTCATGTTCGGCGACAGCGCCATGACCAGCTCGCCGGCGGCGCACAGAGCCGCGCCGAGGCGGAAGTTGGTGCGCCAGCCGATGATGGTGCCCACGAGTCCTCCGGCCACCATGAAGGCGCCGGCCATGAGCGAGTACACCATGTTCGCCAGCTGAATGTCGGGAGTCGTCGCGCCGAGCACGTCGACCAGCTGCTGGTTGGCGAGGCCGAGCGCGCCATTGTCGCCCGACGTTCCCATCTGCGCCAGAATCAGCACGATAATGGGCAGCACGAGGAACTTCTCAACACCCCCCTCGGGATGTGTCGCTTTGCTCTTCGCCATTATGTCCTCCTTTAATCTTGGATGGAATGCCTATGCCGAAAAGGGTAGTCTCGCAAGCTCCCTCCGTAATTCGGCGGCGCTCATTGTAGGAAGACTGCTTCCTTTTCGATCGGGAAACGTTTTCCGTTGCAACGGAAATGTTCCATTTGGGAAAAGGGAACACGGGTTCCTATACTGCTCGTCGGTCAATTTCCGTGCGGCCCGCTGTCGCGGTAGCTCAAACCAGTGAAACGTTGCGAACGGGCGCGCGGTCGCGAGTGAGCGCAACAAGAAGAAAGGAATGCTTCATGGCAAAGACCTCCAAGATCGCGAAGGCTCCCAAGTCCTTCAAGTCCTACGCGCTGAACAAGTGCCTCATCGGCTACGGCGTGGTGAACGGCATCATCAACGCGGCCATCTTCGCCGGCATCAACGCCGGCGCTCCCGATGCGATGTTCGGCATGCACGACATCGTGCACGACCTCGCCTTCACCGGCCTTCTCCTCGGCATGCTGCTGTTCGCCTGCGTCGTGCCGCTCACCCGCATGGATCTGCGCAAGGGCGTTTTCTCCCTGCCCGGTGCGGCGGGCGGTGCCTTTCCGCTCGTCTCCTCGTCCTACGCGGTCTCCATTCTCGGCGTGGGCGCGCTCGCCGCGGTGGTCATGACCGGTGCCGGCGCCCTTCTTTCCTTGGCATTGCCGGCCGCCGGCGCTACCGTGACCGGCATGATGTTCCTCAAGGGCCTGGTGTGCGCTTTGGGCGGCGCGGTCGCCGGCTGGTTCACCATCAGCTTTGTGGTGCGCGGCCAGCAGAAGGCCGACGAGGTGGCGGCCGCCATGGCCTCCAAGACTGCCGAGGCGGCGCTCTAGGGCAATCTGCTCGGATCTGCGCTCTCGCCCGTCGAGATCGGTCTTGCAAGAGGCCGTTCTCGGCGGGCGTGCTTTGTTTCAAGCAAGGCGCGGGGCTGCTTGTCGAAACAGGTCGGGAACGAATCGGTGGCCCGCCGATGGCAAGGTTGCCCCTAAGGTTCCTCCGTGCCCACCCTTCCGTAACGGCATTCCGGATTTTCGCCGATGACATCAGGGCGACGTCCATACTGAGAGGCGCCGGGCGACTTCGGCAAGTTGTGCCGGCAGACGAAGATCCCGATGAAAGGAATGCTCATGGCAAAGTCAATGGCTGGCTCGGCGCCCGCGGCGCCGACGCGGTCCGCTAAGCCGTTCAATTCATACTTGCTGAATAAGTGCATCGTCGGTTACGGCATCATCAACGGCATCATCAATGCGGTCATTTTCTATCTTATGCACCTGTCCGAGCCCGAGCTCCTCTTCAGCGAGGCCGACATCTTCCATGACTTCGCGCTTACGGGGGTTCTGCTCGGCATTCTGCTGTTCGTCATCGTGGTGCCGCTCACCCGCATGGATCTGCGCAAGGGCGTTTTCTCCGGGCCGAATGTCGCCAATATCGGCGGCGCGGCGTCTCTCGTGCCGGCGAACTACGCTCCGGCACTGCTCGTGGCAACGGTTGCCGCCACCGTCTCGCTGATGGGCGTCGGCGCTTTCGCCTGCGTGCTTCTGCCGCTGCCGCTTACCGTGACGGGCCTTATGCTGCTCAAGGGCCTTGTGTGCGCTTGCGCCGGTGCCGTCGCCGGGTACATCACGATCTGCTACGTCGTGCGCTCCGGCAAAAGCGAGGCCTAAGCGGCGGTCTGCAGAGTCCCGATGCCCTGCATGGGACGGGCGGGGCTCGCCAGAGTACGTCGAATCGACGCTCCTGGGAGACGCGGGATGCCCCGCGTCTCTTTTTTGTGTCATGGTCTCAGTGACGTGTAGCCACTGTGGGAGGGTTGTGGCATAATAGCGAACCGTGCGCTTCCGCGGCGGATTTCCGTGGCGGATCGCCGAGGAAGTGTTCGCGCGGGCGATAAGCCCGTACCGTGTCAGAAAACGATGGAGGAACTATTCGTGGAAACTAAGGTTGAGTCCCTGGAGGGCAACAAGGTCAAGGTCACCGTCACGGTGGACGCCGCCGATATCGACGGCCGCATCAAGAAAACCTACAAGGACTTCGCTCGCAAGTACAACTTCCCGGGATTCCGCAAGGGCAAGGCCCCGCGCCCGGTTATCGACAACGCCCTCGGCGCCGAGGCGGTCGTCGGCACCGTCACCGAGGAGCTGCTGAACGGCACGTGGACGGCCGCGATCGACGAGGCCAAGCTCGCTCCGGTGGGCGGCCCGATCATGGAGACCAACGAGATCGTGAAGGCCGGCGAGCCCTACGAGTACTCCTTCACCATCGAGCTGCGCCCCGAGGTAGAGCTTACCAGCTACGAGCCCGTGGCCATCGAGATGCCCTTCGCCGAGGCCACCGACGCCGAGATCGACGAGCAGGTCGAGGCCATGGCCGAGCACTACACCGACTACGAGGACGCAAGTGCCGCCACCAAGATGAAGCCGGAGAACTACGCCGACCTCACCATGAAGGCCACCGACGCCGACGGCAACGAGATCGCCGCGCTCACGAGCGAGTCCCGTCTGTACGGCCCTGGCACCGGCATGTTCTCCGAGGCCTTCGACGAGGAGATCCTCGGCATGAAGAAGGGCCAGACCAAAGAGTTCACGCTCGAGATTCCCGAGGACGAGACGGCCGTGCTTCTGGCCGGTCAGGCGGGCAAGCCTGTTACCTTCGAGGTCACCTGCAACGTGGTGAAGAAGAAGGTCACGCCCGAGGTCACCGACGAGTGGGCCAAGGAGAAGATGGGCTTCGAGTCCGTCGAGGACATGCGCGAGCGCATCAAGGAGTCGCTGAATGCGCAGAAGGGCTCGCTGATGCCGCGCATCAAGGAGAACAACATCATGGTCGAGCTGCGCGACCGCGTCGAGGGCGACGTGCCCGAGTCCCTGGTTGAGCAGGCCGAGACGTCGCTGCTCCAGGACTTCTTCGGTCAGCTGCAGCAGGCCGGCATGACCTTCGACGCCTACCTGGCCAGCCAGAACATCACCCCTGATCAGTTCAAGGCCGACCTGAAGGCCCAGTCCGCCGACCAGGTGAAGGAAGAGCTGGCGCTCGAGGCCTGGGCGCGTCACAACAACATGGAGATCACCGACGAGGACGTCACTGCCGAGTTCGCCAAGACCGGCGTGGAGGATCCCGCGGCGCTGGAGCAGGAGTGGCGCGACGCCGGCCGTCTGCACCTCATCCGCACGGGTCTTTTGCGCCAGAAGGCCATCGAGGATCTCATGGAGAACGCGAATGTGACCGAGGTGGACTTCGCCGCCAGGGCTGCTGAGGAGAAGAAGGCCGCCAAGAAGCCGGCGAAGAAGAAGGCTGCCAAGAAGGACGAGGCCGAAGAGGCCGCCGAGTAGCCTTCCAGCTAGCAGGTTTCGAAGGGGCGGGTCACCGCCCCTTCTGCTATTTTCGCTAGGAGTCTTGCGCTGCGAACGGATGTATAGCAATATGATCTTGAACTATGTGGAGGCCGCTGCGAGCGGCCCTATTTACGAAAGCGAGGTATCTATGGGCATCGAACGTATGCAGAGCGGCCTGGTCCGCCCGAGCAACGCCCTCATCCCCTACGTCATCGAGCAGTCGCCGCGTGGCGAGCGCAGCTACGACATCTACAGCCGCCTGCTCAACGACCGCATCATCTTCCTCGGCGAGCAGATCGACGACCACGTGGCCAACTCGGTCGTGGCCCAGCTTCTGCACCTGGAGGCCACCGATCCGGACAAGGACATCTCCCTGTACATCAACTCGCCCGGCGGCTCGGTCACGGCCGGCCTCGGCATCCTGGACACCATGAACTTCATCAAGTGCGACGTGTCCACCATCTGCATCGGCGAGTGCGCCTCCATGGCCGCGGTGCTCCTGTCCTCGGGCACCAAGGGCAAGCGCTTCGTGCTGCCGAACTCCATGGTGCTCATCCACCAGCCCTTGGGCGGCGCCCAGGGCCAGCAGACGGAAATCGCCATCGTGGCCGACTTCATGCTGAAGACGCGCAAGCGCCTGAACAAGATCCTGTCCGAGAACACCGGCCAGTCCATCGAGAAGATCCAGCTCGATACCGAGCGCGACAACTACATGACCGCGGAGGAGGCCAAGGAATACGGCCTCGTCGACGAGATCATCTACCATCACGGCGCCATGCCCGGAGAGAAGAAGAGCGAATAAACCCTCATGAACCACCGTCACGATAATTACGGTCCCACCGACACCAATTACTTCTGCGCCTTCTGCGGCAAGACCGGAGACCAGGTCAACGCCATGATCTCCGGCCCCAACGGCATCTACATCTGCGACGAGTGCATCTCGGTGTGCGCCGATGCCATGATGCGGGACATGGGCTACGCCATGGCCCAGGAGGTGGAGATGCTGGAGGACGATCCCCGCCGCATGGGCTGGATGAACCCGCCGGCCGCCCAGGTCGAGCGCCAGGCCAGTCCCGTGGTCGACAACGCCCCCTCGCCGGCCGAGGTGCTGGGAGATTTGCCGACGCCCCACGAGCTGTACGCGCGCC
>CABSMC010000069.1 GCA_902478715.1 uncultured Adlercreutzia sp. | reverse complement strand
ACTTCATAGCCGGCTACGACGTCATCGGAGGCGCCCTGCGCGGCCTTGTGCACGGGCACGCGCTCGACGAGGACTTCCTCATGACCGTGGCCACCTTCGGCGCGTTTGCGCTGGTGCTGTTCCCCGACACCGAGCCACACATGGCTGAAGGCGCGGCCGTGATGCTGTTCTTCCAGGTGGGCGAGCTGTTCCAAAGCTACGCCGTGGACAAGTCGCGCCAGTCCATCGCGGACATGATGGATATCGCGCCCGAGTACGCCAACGTCATGGAAGAGGGCAAGCTGAAGCAGATCGATCCCTTCGAGCTCGCCCCCGACGACGAGTTTATCGTCATGCCCGGCGAGCGCATCCCGCTTGACGGCACGGTGCTGACCGGCGAGAGCCAGATCGACACCGCGGCGCTCACCGGCGAATCGGTGCCCCGCACGGCGCGCCCGGGCGACGAGGTCATCTCCGGCTGCGTGAATTTGACGGGCAAGCTCGTCGTACGCGCCACCAAGCCCTTCGAGGACTCCACGGTAAGCCGCATCTTGGAATTGGTGGAAAACGCCGCCGAGAAGAAGGCGCGCACCGAGAACTTCATCACCCGCTTCGCCCGCGTGTACACCCCCATCGTCGTGGGCGTGGCCGCTGTACTCGCCATCGTGCCCCCGCTGTTGTTCGGCGGTCAGTGGTCCGACTGGATCTTGCGCGGACTCACCTTCCTCGTGGTGTCGTGCCCCTGCGCACTGGTCATCTCCGTACCGCTGTCGTTCTTCGGCGGCATCGGCGGGGCATCGCGCCTCGGCATTCTGGTGAAGGGGTCGAACTACCTGGAGGCCCTGGGCTCCACCGAGACCGTCGTGTTCGACAAGACCGGCACCCTGACCGACGGCACCTTCTCCGTGACCGAGCTTATCTGCGCGCCCGGCGCGAGCGAGGCCGAACTTATCGACATCGCTGCCGCGGCCGAGACCTTTTCCACCCACCCCATCGCGCAATCGGTGCGGGCCTATCGCGACTCGCTGGCGACCGGCGCGCGGTCGGGCAGCGACAATGACGCGAACCCGGCGCGACCGATCAGCGACTCCACCGCGGCTGGCGCACGGCCCGAAAGCGACGCCACGACGGCTGCCGAACGGGTGCGCGACGTCCGCGAGATCAGCGGCCAGGGCGTGGAAGCGGTCGTGGACGGACGCGAGGTGCTCGTGGGCAACGGCAAGCTCATGGCGGCCCACGGCATCGCCTTCACGGCCGTCGAGGCCCCGGGTACTGTGCTGTACGTGGCCGCCGACGGCACCTACCTGGGCGCCATCGTCATCGCCGACACCGTGAAGCCCGATGCCGCCCGGGCCATCGCCGATTTGCGCGCGGCCGGCGTGAAGAAGACCGTCATGCTCACGGGCGACCGCGCCCCGGTGGCCCAGGCCGTCGCCGCCACACTGGGCATCGACGAGGTGCACGCCGAACTACTTCCCCAGGACAAAGTGGCCGAAGTGGAGGCGCTCCTCGAAGAGACCGAGCGCGACACCCGCGGCAAGGGCAAGCTCGCCTTCGTGGGAGACGGCATCAACGACGCGCCCGTGCTCACCCGCGCCGACATCGGCATCGCCATGGGCGCCATGGGCTCCGACGCCGCCATCGAGGCCGCCGACATCGTGCTCATGAACGACGACCCCGACGACATCGCCCGCGCCATCCACCTGGCGCGGCGCACCATGGGCATCGTCTGGCAGAACATCGTGTTTGCTCTGGGCATCAAATTCGCCGTGCTGGTGCTGGCCGCCTTCGGCATCGCGAACATGTGGATGGCCGTCTTCGCCGACGTGGGCGTGGCCGTCATCGCCATCTTGAACGCCATGCGCGCCATGAACGTGAAGCGCTACCTCGACTAAAGGCAACTAAAGGCGAGCGGCCAAATCAACTTTAAACTGCATTTCGGCAACCGCCCGTTCACAGGCTGGTTCATAGCCCCCGATTTTCCTCGTCGGGGGCTATGCTCTTTTCAGCACATCAGTTGCACCACGCGCCGCCGCCTTTCCGGGCGCCACGGCGCCTCGACACTGCTGCGCGCACTTTGTGTTCCCGACCACTTTGGAGGTTCGTCATGAAAGACGAGAAGGAGACCTTGCGGAAGACCGCCGATAGCATTCACGTGATGGAAGAGTTCGATCCGGCCATCCTCGCTGATGTGACCGCGCCCGTCGTGTCGCTCTATATCCCCGTGCACCACACCGAGCGCGAGGAGCGCCGCGATATTTGGGATCGCGATATGTTCAAGGATCTGATGAAGGACGCCGAGCGCACCCTTGCGGAAACCTACGATAAGGATGCCTACAAGGGCATCGTCGAGAAGGCCGACTACCTGCTCGAACATCCGGACATGCCCCTGTGGCTGCATGCCGGCGAGGGCCTGGGCTTCCTCATGAACAACGACGACGTGTACGTGTACAACCTGTTCTTCGCCCCCGAGCCCATGGTGGCCGCCGGCGACACCTACTTCGTCAAGCCCCTGCTGCGCAACTTCCAGTACGGCACCGAGTACTACGTGCTGGAACTGGGCAACGACCGCTTCAGCTGGGTGAAGGGCGACCGCACCCACGTGGAGCGCCAGCAGCTGCCGCAGGAAGTGCACGACTTCTTCAGCGAGCTGTTCGCCAACAGCGACGACACCGCCGCCGACATGAAGAAGGGCGAGCTGGGCGCGCTGGACTACATCACCCTGGAAGGCCACATGGGCCAGTACCACGACCGCCAGTCCCGCAACGAGGTGAAGAAGGACGACGCCCTGCCGTGGTTCCGCTACGTGAACCAGGCCGTGAACGACTACCTCGTGCGCGATGACGCCACCCCCATCATCCTGTGCTGCGACGAAGAGTACGAGCACGTCTTCCGCAAGCTCTCCACGCTGCGCCACCTCCTGCCTGTCGGCATCAAGAAGGATCCCGCCGGCCTCGACGGCAAGGCGCTTCTGGAAGAGTCGCTGGCCGTAATGGACGGCATCCGCGACGCGAACATCAAGGAAGTCGCTGAGAAGTTCGGCGCCGACGCGGCCCACGGCAAGGCCTCGGACGACTTCGACGCCATCGGCATGGCGCTGGCCGAGCGCCGCGTGGGAGCGCTGTTCCTCGTGAAGGGCAAGATCCTCCCCGGCGGCTTCGACATCAACACCGGCACGGTCACCTTCGACGGCGATCCGAACCCGGTCGATGACGGCTACATCGACCCGGCCGCGCCCGACATCACCGACGCCTTCGCCCAGGCGGCGCTGGCCCAGGACGCCCACATCTACATCGTCGAGCAGGATCAGATGCCCACCGACCAGCCCGTCGCCGCCCTCTTCCGCTACGCAGAGTAACGTCCGCTCCGCCGCGGCCACGCCGCCTTCGAAGGACAAGCTGGCAGCCTGCGCATTGCTGGCAACCGACCCATCCCGGGAGCCGTCTTCGGACGGCTCCTTTTTTGCGCACATCGAGAAGGTGCTCGATCGCGGGGTTAGACCCGATGCGCGCGGCGTTTGGCGTCGGTAGCCGCGTAAAGGATCGCGATTCCGACAGCCATCGTAACGACACCCCAGAGCACAAAGCCAACTGCAGGCGAAGCGAACGAGAAGAGCGTCCCGAAGAAGATGCCGGCAAGTCCCGCTCCCACATCGATGCAGTTCTGTTGCATGGCAATGAACGATGAACGGCCCTCAGGGGCTATCCGTTTGGCAATAAGGGCCACCGCGCTCGTAGCAACCCCGAAATAGCCGACACCAACAGCAAGGCCGACCAAGGGCATGCCAGCCGGCGCCGCAGGAACGAGCGCCAAAGCAGCAACCCCCGCCCCCAGGCAGCCCAAGAAAAACGCGAGCGTCGAGAAGGAATCCCTGCGATCAACAAGCCAGCCGGCTACCGGATTCGCTACCAGACCCCCCACTCCTACCAGCGCCACAAGCACACCGGCGTTAACCGTCGGTGCCGCCTTTTCCACAAAGGGCGTTGCGAAGTTCGTAACGAGTCCGTAGCCTAAGGCGGCCACGAAGGTCGCGCCGAGCACACTCGCGGCCAGTAGCCGATGAGCAGCTAGGATCTGGCGCAACTGCGAAAGCAAACCTGGATTCCTTGAGCCGTCGTCCTCCGCTCCGCGTTCCGCATCCCTTTGCGCCGTCCCCGGCACCGGGGCCGCCAGAACGCAGAGAAGCCCCAAGGCACCGACGGCGCCCATCACAGTGAATGTCCCCGCATAGCCGATCGACTGCACGAGCGGGAACAGAGCAGCCGCCGATACCGTGAGAGCCACCGAGGAAACCAGTCGATAGGCTCCTAGCGTCAGTCCCGAATTTCGCTGGCCGGCCACCTCGCTGACGGCCGAAAGGGCGCAGGGGAAGAACGCCGCCATGCCCACCGCCTGCACGCAGCGGACGACAAGCACCGCAGCGAACGTGCCGCACAGCCCCAGAAGCGGAGTCGTTACCGCATACGCCGCCAAACCAAGCGCCATAAGCGGCTTCGTGCCCCGCCGATCAGCCAAAGGGCCCAGCCAGAAACGCAGCGCTACCGCCAACGCCAAGAACACCGTTGCCTGCAGCCCCACCGCGAACAGATCGCCGCCGCCGTCGAGCACAAGAAGGGGCGTATATATCATGCTCCCATGGTTGCACCCATAGGCGCAGAACCCCGCCACGAACAGAAGCGGCAACGCCGCATCGCGCCTTCTTCGAGCGAATGCCCCGCTTCGAACTGCATTCTTTTCCATGGCATCCCCCTTCGCCGTTCTCAGGCGTCAGCCGCCCCGACGAACAAGCGTAGCCCCTCCACATCGCGCACCCGCACTGGTCGCGGAGCCTTCTCTAATAGTCCCAGCTTTCGCAAATGGGAAAACGCATTGCTCACCGTATTTCGATGGGCACCGACGATCTCGGCCACCTCGTCAATAGAGTACGGCACTTCCGGGTTCCCGTCGCAGGTCAGCGCATATAAAAGCTGCGCCACGCGACGGAGTCCCGTCTGAAACGACAGACTCGCAATCTCTTCAGTCTGCGAGTTCATGATGGAGAACAGATACTCTATGTAAGCCATGTAGTACTCGGTATGGTCATCGCAGAACGCTATGAGGTCGGCGTAATCGACGGCGTACAGCTCGCAATCGGTCACCGCCACCGCCGTCGAGCGCGTCATGCGGTCGCGCTTGAATCCCTGGAAGGCGAATTGCGTGCCCGCCGCATGATAGAACAGGGTCTTCACCGTTCCCTCGGGCGAGGATAGGTACAGCCGCACAATGCCGCTTCCCACATGGTAGGTGAACGGATGGCGCTCTCCAGCTTGGAATATGATGTCGCCTTTGCGGTAGCACCGCCGCTCCACGGGCAAGTCACCCTGCGACAAGAGCTCCTCCGTGGAGAACACCGCAGGAAATCGCTCGGCATCGATGAATTGCATCAGTTTCGGATCCACTATCGCCCCTCCTCCAATGCGAGCGCCTCCCCGAGGGAGGGAGGCGGGAAGGCGCTCGCCGCGAATGGATATTGTTATTCTAGCAGTAGCGCACCGAAGGCTCCGTGCCCTCTTCGGGCAGCAGCGGCTCGGCGGAAAGCTCGGCAATGAGTTTCGAAATCTCACTGTTCGGATCGCTGATCTCGCCGAACACGCGCGCCTCGGCCGGGCAGCTGCACACGCACAAAGGCTCCTCGCCACGCTCCACGCGGGGACGACAGAAATCGCACTTCATCGCATAGCCCAGATCGTCGGCCACCACCGGCGCGCCGTAAGGGCACGACTGCGCACAGGTGCCGCAACCGATGCACACGCTGTGATCGCTCTCGACGATGCCGTCCTCCTCGCGCTTGTGCATAGCGCCCGTCGGACAGTTCGCCACGCATGCCGGGTTCTCGCAGTGGTTGCACAAATGCGGGCGGAACGTCACCGACACCTTAGGATAGGTGCCTGTAACCAGGTAGTTCTCCTCCTGGCCCACCGTTTCCAAATAGCCCAGGTACACATCGGTCGGGCATTCGTGCAGAAGATGGCACCCAACGATGCAGGTCTGGCACCCTACGCAGCGATTCGTGCGCACGAGCATTCCATATTGCTTCTCAGCCATGATTCCCCCTTAGGCCTTCTCAACTTCGATCATAATGTCGTTGAACGCGCTGTTCGTCTGCGAGTAGTGCTCCTCGGCCGGGCTCAGCGTCAAATGACTCAGGTACTGGTGGCTGCCCTCGATAACGTGATCGGGCGTCCAGCCGGCCTGGGCCGCCGTCACGCCGGGCATAATGCCCTCGGTCACGAACGCCTTCATCGTCACGTCACCGCGGTCGTTGAACAGCCGCACCGTATCGCCGTGTTTGATGCCGCGCGCCTCGGCGTCCACCGGGTTGATCTGCAAGGTCTGCTCAATTTGCACCGCATGAAGCGCCGGGCAGTCGCAATGCTGGGTATGCACGTTCATGCGATCGTGATAGGTCAGATGCATGAGCGGGTACTTCGCCGCCAACTCGGGATTAGAGTACTCGATGGCCGGAGTATGGGTCGGCACCTGCTCGTCGAACTCCACCATGTCCTCGGTGTAGAACTCGAAGCGGCCCGTGGGGGTCTGGTACTGCTGATCTTCGAACACGATGAGTGGCTCGTCGTAAATGCCCGTCGGCATGCCCCACATGCCCTCCTTGATGGCCTCGTCGAAATCGAATCCCTCGAAGGCGGAGCTGTCGGGGTTCGGCCACGAGCGCACCCATTCCTCGGGGGTCTTGCTCCATAGATCGCCCAACCCCACACGCTCGGCCAACATAGTCATCATCTCGCAGTCCGACTTGCTCTCGCCCAAAGGCTCGATGGCGGGCTTGACGAGGAACACCCACGGAGCGCGGTCGTACAGATCCCAGTACTCCCACAGGCTCGTGGCGGGCAGCACGTAGTCGGCGTATTTCGCCGTCCAGGTCCACCAAGGATCGGCCACCACGATAGTGGAGATGTTCGGGAACACCTCATCGATGATGCGGTGCGCGTCCGGGCTCTGGTTCAGGAAGTTCGACACGTTGAACCAGATGAAATCGCAGCGCACCGGATCATGCTCGACCGCGCACTGATAGATGAGCGAGCTCTTCACCATGTTGGCCGTATTCTCACCGGTGTTCGCCCACTCGTCATAGAGGAACTCCGGTGCCGTCTCGCCAGGCACGGGCTTGTTCGCCTTGGTGCCGCCGGCATGGGACGCGCCGCCGCCGCGCACGCCAACGTACCCCGCCACGGCAGCCAACGTCGCCACCGTGCGGAACGACTGGTAAGAGTTGTAGGTGCGCTGCATACCCTGACCCATGCGGATGCCCGCAGGCTTCGCCTCGCTGTACTCGCGGGCGAACGTCTCGATCACGTCGGTGGGCACGCCGGACAGCTCGCTGGCGCGCTCCAGGGTGTACTCGGCGGCACGCTCCTTCAGATGCACGAAGGCCGGCTTCACTGCCACGCCGTCGGCCTCGAAGGCGCCCTCGATAGGTGCTTCCACGCCTTCGGTGTCCGCAGGCACGGCCTTGTTCTGGGCAGGATCCCACACCATGTAGCAGTCGCCTTCGCCGCGCAGATACTTTCCATCATCGTCGCGCACGAGAAGGCTGCCGCAGCTGTGCTTGGAGAGGAATTCCTTATCGTGGCGATCGTTGGCGATGATCCAATTCATCATGCCAAGGGCCAGCGCCGAGTCGCCGCCGGGACGGATGGGGATCCACTGATCGGCGATGGTGGCCGTCGATGAGAAGCGCGGATCGATGTAGACGATCTTGGCACCGCGCTCCCGAGCGCGCACGATATAGCGCAGCTCGCTCGTGTGGGTGTCGGCCAAGTTGCGGCCCCAAATGACGATCATGTTGGAATTCTGCTCGTAGTCGCGCGTGTCGTGAGCGCCGCGAATGACACCGTAGACCATCTTCATGCCCATGGACGCGCCATGGTCGCCCATGATGCCCTCGATGTCCCACGTTGTAGCGCCGTAGCAACCGGCGAAGCGGGTGGCGGACTGCATGGCCAACTTGCTCTGATTGCCCGTGAAGGAGTAGAACGAGCAGGCCGTGGGCCCGTATTTCTCTTTCGATTCCTCCATGCGAGCAGCGATCTCGTCCATGGCCTGATCCCAGCTGATGCGCTCAAACTCGCCGCTACCGCGCTCGCCCGTGCGCTTCATGGGGTACATGACGCGCAGGTCTTCATTCTGCACGCGCTCAATGAATGACATCGAGCGCAGGCAGGCGTTGGCGTAGTCGGGACGTCCCGGCATCTCGCCGGGTTCGACTGCTACCAGCTTGCCATCGCGCACGTGACCCTTCAAAAGGCAGCGCGACGTGCAGTTGTAGCTGCAGCAGGCATAGGAGTACTCCGTGGCGTCAAGCTTGGCAGCCTCGTCATCAGTGCCCGTATCGGAGAGTGGCTCTTCGTCGCTCTTGGTGGCCGGAGCGCATCCTGCGGCTCCGAAACCCAAGGCACTCGCCACGGTAATCCAGCCGACCCCCTTGATGAAGGTACGGCGGCACATCTTCCCGTCTCTCACAAACTCAACGGGACTCTGATCAGTCGAGAGGTTTTCGATGGCGTACTTGTCGGTTTCGCCCATAACTCCCCCTTTTCATTTGCGTGCGCAGCACGGAGGAGGCTTCCCCCTCTCCGCGCCGCGTTCTTCTTCTCCGTCTCGCGCGATAGGCGCATCATAGAAAAGGAGCGCCATGCGCTTCCACACAGAATTGGGTGGAAGCAAGGGGTCGATTCGTAAGCCAGGCAGACTCGACAGACTCGACAGCGTTTTATCGAGTCCTCGATGAAATTTTGTCGACCCCTCGACAAACCTCTTGTCGAGTCCGTCGAGTCGCACTCTGCCAATCACTGAAACCGTATCCTGAGTCGTTACCGAAGTCAGAGATGCGGTATGGCTATACTGAGAGAAAACACTGTTCGAGAAGGATCTGCCATGAGTGAAATGCCCCGTGCCGACCTCGCCATCAACCAGCCCGATGCGGCGCTCATCTTCGAGGGCGGCGGCATGCGCAACAGCTACACGGCGCCCATGGTGGTGGAGCTGCTCGCGCGCAACCTGAACTTCGGGTGCGTCTACGGCATCTCAGCCGGATCCAGCCACACGGTGAACTATCTGGTGCGCGACGCCACCCGTGCCCGCGCCTCGTTCGTCGAGCTGGTGAAGTACCCGCGCTTCGGCGGCTGGGGCAGCTTCGTGCGCGGCACCGGCTACTTCAACAGCCCCTATCTCTACGAGGAGCTGATCGAGAACGCGCCCGCCGGCGACCCCATGGCCTTCGACTGGGACACCTTCGCCGCCAACCCAGCCGAGATGCACATCGAGGCCATGGATTGGGACACCGGCGAGACCGTCGCCTGGACCCGCGCCGATGTGAAGGACGCCCACGACCTGGGACTGAAAGTGCGTGCATCGTCCACCATGCCCCTTTTCATGCCGCCCACCACCATCGACGGGCACACCTACATGGACGGCGGCATGGGAGATAGCTGGGGCATCCTGCTGAACGCCGCCCGCGCCGACGGCTACGAGCGTTTCTGCATCATCCGCACCCAACCCCGTGGCTACCGCAAGCACGCCATGAGCCGGGGCGCCCAGGCGCTCTTCCGCTCGGCCTTCCGCAAGCATCCCATCGTGGCCGAGCGCACCATCGCACGCTGGCAACCCTACAACGAGCTCTGCAACGAAATAGAGCGCTTGGAAAAGACGGGCGCCGCTTGGGTCTTCTACCCCGACACCATGGACGTCACCAACAAGACCACCGACTACGACACCCTCGTTCGCTCCTACGAAACCGGCCTCGCCCAAGCCCAGCGCGACATCGAGTCGCTGGAAGCGTGGCTCGGCTAGAATCCGATTCGGAGCCGAGTCGGACGGCCCTCTCCACTCCCTTCCTCGCCGCGCTGCAACCAGCCGTAAAGCCTCGCTCCACCCCATTCAGTCCGAAGCGGACAAAAGGCCCGAGTCCTCATAACTCGACAGCAGCATTCTGCGCGCTGATATAAAGCCCGAAATGGGCAAAATGATCCACTTCTCGTAGTCCTAACGCAGGAACAAGAGGAATCGAGTCTGCTTTACCTGGGGAAACTCAGGAAAGTAAAGGCCCATTTGCTGCTTGGAGTTACGAGAAGTGGGTCATTTTGCCCAAAACCAACGATCCGACTGAACAGCAAGACAAAAAAGAACCCCGCTCGAAAGCGGGGTTCTTGCAACCGTATCGGTTGGGAGAAGCTTTTCGCGAAAGCGAATTTACTTCAGGGTCACAGCGGCGCCGGCCTCTTCCAGCTTGCCCTTGATCTCCTCGGCCTTCTCCTTGTTCACGCCCTCGGCAACAGCCTTCGGAGCGCCCTCGACGACCTCCTTGGCCTCCTTCAGGCCCAGGCCGGTGATCTCGCGGACAACCTTGATGACGGCGATCTTGTTGTCGCCGAAGCCCTCGAGCACGACGTCGAAGTCGGACTTCTCCTCGGCGGCAGCGCCACCCTCGGCCGGAGCGGCGGCGGCCACGGCCACCGGAGCGGCGGCGGACACGCCAAAGGTCTCCTCGATGTCCTTCACGAGCTCGGAAGCCTCGAGCAGGGACATCTCCTTCAAAGCCTCAATGATCTCTTCACGAGTAACAGCCATGTTAGTTTCCTTTCAAAGGGGGCCGGCACCTCTTCGCGCCGACCGTCATTTCTTTTTGCGTTACGCGGCCCATCTCAGGCCGCCCGAGCTGTTAGGCAGCTTCCTTCTGCTCGGCCACGGCCTTGACGACCTGGGCCAAACCGCGCGGCACACCGTTGATGGTGGTAGCCAGACCGCGAGCGACGCCGGAGATGGCACCGGCGATCTGAGCCATGAGCTGCTCGCGAGAGGGCAGAGAAGCGATAGCCTCCACCTCTGCGGCCGACACGGCAGCGCCTTCCATCAGGCCGCCCTTGATCTCAAGGTTCTCGTTGGCCTTGGCGAAGGTCTTCAGGGCCTTAGCCGATGCGGCCACGTCGTTGCCGGAGAACACGAACGCGCTGGGGCCGGCGAGCATATCGTCGAGCGTCGGCAGCTCGGCCTCGGCGAGCGCCAGGTGAACCAGCGTGTTCTTGTAGACCTTCAGCACCGAGCCGGTCTCGCGAATGTCGCGGCGCAGCTGCTGCATCTCCTTCACGGTAAGACCGCGGTAATCCACGACCCACATGGCGGAAACGCCGTCGAGATCCTCCTTGATGCTGGCGAGCATCTCCTTGTTCTGAGCGTTGGGCATGTTGTACGTACACCTCCTTCTCAAAGCTTTCCGGGTTCCGCACCTGTGCTGGGTGGGCCGCAAGCCTTAAGATGAGAAAAGCGGCCCCCGCCCATAAGACGGAGGCCGCAGAAATTCGGTTGCGAATCTTCGACCACCTCGGCGGGCCGCTTTCGCGATTAAACCGAGCCGTTGCGCCAGGTGTCGCCCCTTTCGGAACGCCCCGCAGGCGGTTGCAGACTCGGTACCTGCTGTCTTAAGTAGCGGAACATATCTGTTCGTTGCACTGCCCACCTTTGGGCAGCTCATCTATTCTAGAGCGAATCCCGCCCGTGTCAACGGGTTTTTCTCCCCTCTTCAAAAAACCCGCGCGAGCGGCAGCCTGCGCAGCCCGGCCAGCGGCAGCCTGCGCAACCCAATCAGCAGCAACCTGCAGTTGCTTACGAACGAAGGCCCAGCAGCTCGAACAGCTCCTTGCGGGAGTTGATGCCCATCTTCTCGTAAATGTGGCGCGTGTGCGCTTTGAAGGTACCCTCGGCGATGAACAGCTCCTGCTGGATGACGCGTCCGGTCTTCCCCTCGGCTAGAAGCGCCAGCACCTCCTGTTCGCGGGGGCTCAGCCGGTAGGTGGCCGACAGCTCCGCCACCCGCGTACCCACACGCTCTTCCTCGGCCGTGCGCTCGATGAGGCCTCCCTCTTCCAGGATGTCCACGCCCCACTTGCTCGCCAGCTCTTTCTCCGAGAACAGCAGTAACGTGGCGGCCAGTATGAGCACCGACACAACGACCGTCACCGCGAGTGCCTCGGTGGCCGCGGGCAGGCCGAGCGTTCCCAGCGCGTCGGTGGCGCCGCCGCCGGCCATCTGCAACAGCTGCTCGGCGTTCTTGATGGCCATGAACGCCACAATGGCCACGCCCAGACGCTTGGCGATGTCGAAGAGCAGAAACATCACGAGGAAGGACATGAGCGAGTAGCTGATGGCGATGAGGTAGCTGGAAGCCGCGGTGCCGAGCAGGCTCTCGGCCGGCACAAGCAGAAAGCCGCACACCATGAGCACCACCGGCGACCGGTATAGAAGCCCGATATTGAACCGCTTCGACGCGAAATAGGCCGTGGCGAACAGCACCGCCATGAGGATGAACGTCGAGACCGACGAGTGTCGTCCCGCGCCCGCCACCAACTGGTTTGCCCGCATACCGTAAGCAAAGGCATACAGGCCGTACAACACGAACAGCTTCCACGGGTAGGAGAACTTCGGCACGCCGTGCTTGGGGCGATCCGCCGCAGGCACGTGCTCGTAGGCACCGCACAGGTACAGCGCCGCCAGCACGGGCAAAAGCACGAGCATGGCCTGGGCCTGAAGGCCGACAAGCCCCTCGCAGAAGAACGTGATGACCGAGCCCAGCAGCATCGCACCGGACAGGAACAGGAAGATGCGCAGCAAGCTGAAGGTGGCCAGCACCTCGGCGGCCAGAAGCAAGAAGAGCCCGTAGCCCACGCCCGCCGCCAGCGAGCCTGCGACCGTAAGCCCCAAGGCCGCTCCCGGCACCCACGCGGCCAACACGCACAGCAGCGACGCGGCGACCATGCAGCCGAAGGAGACCGCCTTCACCGTGCGATTCTCGTTCAGCGGCACGAGCCGTCGGAACAGCAGCACCAGCAGGACGCTAATGGCGATGAAAGTGACGTCGAAGGTGAGGTGCGGATCGAAGCCGCTCGGCGGCGCGCCCAGCACACCCGCGCCCGTCGCGCCGGTGAATGTCAGTGTCGCCCAGGCCCGGGCGCATCCGTAGGCGCAAATATAGCGCCGGCCGCCCCGCAAGAGCGCCCGGCGATCTTCCGCCTCAGTCATCAATTCCGCCATAGGTTCCTTTCCCTCGCTCGGCATTATACGGCAAAGCCGACGCCCGGGGAGGGGCGCCGGCTCAGAGGGAGGGTATGGAAGAGCCCCTACGCGCAACCGCCATCGTTCGGGAGAGAACTCGCCGAAGGCACGCAGGCGACCCAGGCCTCGCGCCTTACAGGCCGGCGACGTAGCGGCCCGTGGCGAAGCCGGTGGTGATGGCGCGGCCCACCGACAGACCCTCGATGTCCATCGGGTAGTTGCTGTTACCGAAGAAGGGGCCGGAGGCGTTTCCGACGGCGAACAGGCCCTCGATCGGTTTCATGTCGACGTCCAGGCACTGGAAGTTGCCGTCGCACCACAGGCCGTCCACCAAAGCGTCGATGTTGTTCGCGCCGCGCGGCACCGCGTAGCAGGGGGCCTCGATCGGCACCATGTACTCGTCGCGCTTGCCGAAGTCCTCGTCGCCGTTGCCGGCAGCCACCAGCTCGTTGTAGCGGTTGATGGACTCGACGATGGCCTCCACGGTGTAGTCGTGGGCCCAACCCTCTTCGTCGGCGTAAGCGATCATGCCCTCGGCCAGCTCCTCCAGCGTGTCGCCCTTGATCCAAGCCTCGGGATCGACGTTGCGGTAGGCGTTGTGGATGGAGATGTCGGAGAAGTCCTTCCAGGCATCGTAGTGCTCCTCCCAGTTCGTGGGCACGATGGAGAAGAACTTGGCGGCCGTGGACTCGGCGAAATCGACTTCGGCCAGGTACTTGTTGGTGAACTCGTTCAGATAGCCCATGCGGCAGCAACCCTCGTCCATGAAGCGCTTGCCGTGACGGTCGAGGAACAAATACGGCATCTCGAAGCGCACCTTCGGGCCCTCGCCGTGCACCATCTTGGTGTGAGAGGCGGGGCACATCTGGGCGCCGGCCCACATGGCGGCCTTCAGGCCCGTGCCGTTGCGGAAGTCGACGGCCTGATGCAGGCCCTTCGCGTCGGGGGTGTAGTAGTACAGCATCTCGGAATCGCCCACATAGTCGCCGGCGGCCATGATGACGCCCTTGTTGGCACGCAGCAGCACGTGAGCGCCGTCCTTGGTCTCGCCGATGGCACCCGCCACGCGGCCGTCCTCCACGAGCAACTGCACGCAGGGGGTCTCGAAGAAGATCTCGGCGCCCTCGGCCTGCACGGCGTCGCCGATGACGAGCGCGCCCTTCTGATGGCCCTCGTCATGGAAGTAGGTGTTGGCATGGAAGAACACCTCGTGGCCGTTGCAGTTCACCGTGTAGTCGTAGGGCTTCGACTCGCTGCCGCCCTTGGCCGCGGCCTCGGCCCACCAGGCCAGCGCCTCCTGGGAGTTGCGGGCCCAGGTCTCCACCTGGCCCAGGTTGGCGCGGTAGTCGCTCTTGTAGTTAATGAAGGACAGCACCGCCTTGATGCCGGCCTCGTTCGTCTTCGTCAGATCGATGGAAGCGCCCATGTTGCCGGCGGTCTGCACGATGGACAGACTCTGCAGCGCGCCCACCGTGGCGCCCGC
>CABSMC010000068.1 GCA_902478715.1 uncultured Adlercreutzia sp. | reverse complement strand
TGCCGGGATGGATGGTGAACTTGTCGTAGTCGATCTGGGTGAACACCGTGTCCAGATGCATGAAGGCGCGGGACACCGGGATGTTGAACGCCAGGATGGTGTCGATGGTCGAGGTCTCGTCGCTGAACACGTTGTGGGCCAGCTGATCGATGGCGTCGGGCTCGGTGCGCTGGGAGATGCCGATGGCCAGCACGTGATCGTTGATGTTCAGCACGTCGCCGCCCTCGATGTGGAAGGTGTTCTCGCGGCTGTAGTACTGCGGCACGTCCTTGAAATCCGGATGGTAGTTGAAGATGTAGTCGCCGTAGATGGTCTCGCGGTTGCGCGTCTGGCTGTACATGCGGTTGATGCCCACGCCGTTGCCGATCATGTTGAACGGATCGCGGGTGAAGTACAGGTTCGGCATCGGGGCGCACACGAGCTTCGTGCGGTCGGACACCATGTCCACGAGCAGGTTGGTGTGCTGCTGCGGCAGCTCCTGCAGGTTGATGCCCGCCATGGTCTTCATGACCATGTCCTTGGTGCCGGCGTACTCGCTATTGATGTAATCCTTGATGATCTGGGTGTACAGGTCGGTGCGGATGCCCGCCTCGTAGATCCACTGGTCGAGGAACTTCTCGCGCAGGGCCGGGTCGGTGTCCAGGGCCTCGGCCATGAGGTCCTCCAGATAGACGACCTCCACGCCCTCCTCGCGCAGAATGCCCGCGAAGGCGTCGTGCTCGGCCTGAGCGACCTCCAAGAACGGGATGTCGTCGAACAGCAGCTCCTCCAGCGTGTTCGGGGTGAGGTTCAAAAGCTCGTTCCCCGGGCGATGAAGGATAACCTTCTTGAGGTTGCCGATCTCGCTCTTGACGTTTACTCCTTGCATGTGACTCTCCGATCTGGCGCGTCCGCGCCACTCGATTGCCGGCTGCCGCGGTTTCCCTCCACGGCCACGCGAGTCCCGAAGGAACTGGCTCGCGATTTCATGAATCCAATGTGCAGGAACTATGAAGTTTGCGAAAGGTCTAAACCAGTTGTAGCTCGACTCCATCAGCCAAGCGCCTTCCTTCGGGTTCCTTCTACAACCAACCTAAACCGCAGGTCACTTACGCTTTTTAAAAACTCTTATTATTGACTTTTCGTCAGGTAATTAAGCACTGTTACCGTTTCGTAAGCTTTCTGCTCAAGAGTTTTCGCCCGGGCGCGTCTCCACAACTCTCCTTCGAGCGACGCATTCGGGGAACGCAGAGCGCCATCCAGGCCCCCATCGCTCTCGACGGCTTCCCCCGGCCCTCGAAATTCCCCGCGAAGCGATATAATGAGCTTAAAAAGAGGGTTTGATGCAGGCTGGCTGGAACGAAGGGGTCTATGGGACTGGCGATTTTCTACGAGACGCTCTTGGTTATTCTCGTCTCGGCACTGACTGCGGCGGTTTGTCTTTCCTCGTATCTGGTAACGAAGCGGAAGACGATGCTGTTCGCCTGCATCGCGTTCATGTTCTACTTCTTCGACGTGGCTTCCATCCTGCAGGACGACTATGCAGCGCGCGAGCTGGCCTCGGGGCTGACCCAGGAGTACTATTTCATCCGCTCGCTCTACACGATGGTCACCGGAGCCGGCTTTCTCGGCGCCTTCTGGTTCATGGTCTGCGAGTACATCGGCAAGTGCCGTCGCAGCATCCGCATCACGCCCATCGTCGTTTATGCCGCCCTTTCGCTGATCCTGCTCGCCATCTCCGGCGAGAGCAAGGTGCTGAGGTTCTGCTATTACAGCTGCCGCGCCGCCTTCATGTTCTGGATCCTAGCCTATGGCGCTGTTCACTACCTGCGCACGAAAGACCCGGTCGAGAGGCAACGACTTGGGCGCTACAAGAACCATTGCATCGCTCTCGCCCTGCTCGGAATGGTCATGGTGGCCGAGGATGCGCTGTTCTTCCTCGCGCTTTCCACCGACACGATCACGATAGGACCGTTCACGTTCTCGGCGGAGCGAAACTACGCCGAGAACGTACTCATGATGGTCTGTGCGGCCATGACCTGCTGGTTCGCCCTGCGTCAGCTGGATATTCACTCCAACAAGGCGCCCGTGGTGGACGACACCCTCCGCTATCGTCAGACAGCCGAGGATCTGCTCGTCTACGCCAAGCGCCACCAGCTGACGGCCCGCGAGCAGGAGGTGCTCGACTACATCCTGCGCGATCAGGACAACCAGAACATCGCCTCAGCGATGTCGCTCTCCCCTTCCACCGTGAAGGTGCACGTGCACAACATCCTGCAAAAGACGGGGCATACCAACCGCCAGGAGCTCATTCAGGATTTTTGGAAGACGGTGTAGGGGCTCCTCCGGATGGGAGGTCGGGAAGAGGTATTCCCAGCCCGCTGCGCGCTTTATCCCCTTTCGAACGCGGCAAAAGAAATAGCGAAAGGAACGCACATCAGTCGGTACCATCCCCACATCGCTGCTGCTGAAGTGGAAGCTATTTCTTAACGGCCGCGTTCTACAGGGGGCGCGCAGAGGTCTGGGAATACCTCTTCCCGACCTCCCAGCGCATGGCTCACTCAGCTGACTTGGTCGACTCGCTAGTGCGCTTCGGCCCAGGTGGGGCCCCAGCTGACGTCGGCGATGAGGGGCACCTTCAGGCTGACGACGCCTTCCATGACCTCCTTCACCATGGCGGCCAGCCGCTCCACTTCCCCAGCCGGCACCGAGAAGTCCAGCTCGTCGTGCACCTGGATCATGAGCTGGGCCTCAAAGTCCTCGGCCGGAAGACGGCGCTGCACCTCGTTCATGGCCATCTTGATGATGTCGGCGGCGCTCCCCTGCATGGGATGGTTCATGGCCGTGCGCTCGCCGAAGGCCCGCTGCTGGCCGTTGGAGCTCTTCAGCTCGGGAATGTGGCGCTTGCGGCCGAGCATGGTCTCGGCGAAGCCGCGCTCGCGGGCCTCGGCGACGGTCTCGTCCAAGTAAGTGCGCACGCCGGGGTACGCCTCGAAGTAGCGGTCGATCATCTCGCGGGCCTCGGCCACGGGGATGTCCAGCGTCTGGGAGAGCCCGAAGGCCTGCTGGCCGTAGACGATGCCGAAGTTCACCGCCTTGGCGCGGCTGCGCAGCTCCGGTGTCACCGCCTCCACCGGCAGACCGAAGACGCGAGAGGCCGTGGAGGCGTGGAAATCCGCCCCGGAGTTGAACGCCGCTACCAAGTGCTCGTCGCCGGACAGATGCGCGAGCAGGCGCAGCTCGATCTGCGAGTAGTCCGCCGACAGGAACAGCTCGCCCGCCCGCAGCGGCACGAAGCAACTGCGGATCTGGCGGCCGAACTCGGTGCGCACGGGAATGTTCTGCAGGTTCGGGTCGGATGAGGAAAGGCGGCCGGTCGTGGTGACCGTCTCGTTGAACTGGGTGTGCACGCGACCGTCGGCGGCCCGCATACGGGGCAGGGCGTCAATGTAGGTGTTCTTGATCTTCGAGAACTCGCGGTAGCGCAGGATGAGGTCCGGCAAGGGATGGATGGCCGACAGCTCCGTGAGCACCTTGGCATCGGTGGAGTACCCGCGCTGGTTCTTCTTCACCGGGGGCAGCTCCAGCACCTCGAAGAGGATGTGGGCCAGCTGCTTGGGAGAACTCAAGTTGAAGGGCTCCCCGGCCAACTCGTAAATCTGGGCCGTAAGACCATCCACCTCGGCCTGGGCCTCGCGCCCCAGCGCCTCCAGACGCTCCACGTCGATAGCGGCGCCCACACGCTCCATGACGGCGAGCACCCCCACGAGCGGCAAGTCGATGTCGGCGTAAGCGTCCCAGCTGCCGTCCTTCTTCAGCGCCTCCTCCAAGAGCCCCTTCAGCAGTCGGGCCGCCGTAGCGCGGATGGCCGCCCGCTCGGCGTCGGTTTCGGCCTCGGGCAGCGTGGAGGCGGCCAGGGCCTCCATGAGCGAGTCGTAGGTGTAGGCGGAAAGCGATGAGTTCAGCACATAACCCGCCACGGACAGGTCGAAGCCGTCGGCGGAGAGCACCTCCGCATCGCTCACAAGAGCCGACTCGGCGGTGTCGGCCGGGTACACCCGATGCAGCTCGGCCTTCACATCCAGGGCCACGAACGAGCCTTCCCGAACCACCCGGGCGAGCAGTGCCAGCGCGTCATCTCCCACCGCGACGACCGTTGCCTCGTCGGTGGCGAACGCGCCGGTCGCTCCCTCGTCGAACAGCGACACCTGTTCCGGATCGACGAAGGCAACGCCGATGGTCTCCCCCGCCTTCACGGCCCGGGCGACCTCGGCCGCGCCGGCGTCCCCCTCGAGCACCGGCGCCACTTCCAATTTCGCCTCGCGCGAGGGCGGCTCGGCATCGATCATGGCCAGCACCCGGGCCAAGGGGCTCGCCAGCTGGTACTTGCCGAACGCCTCCTCCACGTCCGCCGCGTCGAAGGCGGGAAAGCTCACCGCCTCCAAGTCGAGGGGGAAGTCCAGATCGGTCACGATGGTCGCGATCTCCCGGGACAGAAACGCCGTCTCGCGGTTGTTCTCGATGTTCTCCTTCTGCTTGCCCTTGAGCTCCCCCACGTGCTCGTAGATGCCCTCCATCGACCCGTAGGTCTGCAGAAGCTTCGTGGCGGTCTTGGGCCCGATGCCGGGCACGCCCGGAATGTTGTCAGAGCTGTCGCCCATAAGCCCCAGGTAGTCGATGAACTGGGCGGGCGTCACGCCGTAGCGCTCCTCCACCTCGGCCGGCCCGTTGATGGTCACGTCCGTGATGCCCTTCTTCGTGGTCACGATGCGCGTCAGCTCGCTCGCCAGCTGGTAGGCGTCTTTGTCGCCGGTGACGAGCAGGGTCTCATATCCCAGCGCCTCGTCGCGGGCGGCAATGGTGCCCAGAATGTCATCGCCCTCCCAGCCGGGCACCTTCACCACAGGGATGGCCATGGACTCGAGCAGCTCCTGAATGACGGGGAACTGCACGTGCAGCTCCTCGTCCATGGGCGGCCGCTGCGCCTTGTACTGGGCCATGGCCTCGATGCGGTGCACCGGCTTGCCGGCGTCGAAGGCGCACACCACCGCGTCCGGCGAGGCCATCTCGATGAACTTGCAGAGCATGGTGAGGAAGCCGAAGACGGCGTTGGTGGGGGTGCCGTCCTTGGCGGTCATGGGCGTCTGCACCGCATGGTAGGCACGATGCATGAGCGAGTTTCCGTCGATAACGGCAATCTTTTTTGACATTTCGAGCCTTTCGGGTCTTAGGCGTTCCACAAATAGCCGACGCCGCGCACCGTCTCCAGGCGCTGAGCGAGCTCCGGGCCGAGCTTGGCGCGAACGCGGCGCACGTGGACGTCCACGGTGCGGCTGCCGCCGTAGTAGTCGAAGCCCCACACGCGGCGCAGCAGCGCGTCGCGGGAGTAGGTGCGGCCCGGATGGGTGACGAGGAAGGCGAGCAGGGCGTATTCCAAATAGGTGAGGTCCACCGGCTCGCCGCCGACCTTCACTTGGTAGGTGGCAAGGTTCACCGTCATGTTGTCCACGGTGATGTAGTCGGCCGAGCTGCCCTCGTTGCCGGGCCACAGCAGCTGGCGAATGCGGGTGGCGCACTCGGCGGCGCTCGCCCCGTGCACGACGAAATCGGCCTTGCACGACACCGGCAGACGGAACTGGGCCAGCTGGTCCTCGTTCACAATGACGAGCATGGCAGTGGCGCCTTCCTCGGCAAGCGCCGCCTCTACCGAGGCCACCGTGCCCAGAGCGTCGCCCCGGGCCTCGTAGATGACCAGATCGTGGCTCGGGTGCGCCGCGAGCAGCTTCTTGAACTGCACCGACGAGCCCGCGGCCACGTCCACGTCCAGCTTCGAGAGCACCTGCTGGAACTTGTGGGCGTTGTCGAGGCTGTCGGCGATGAAGATAACCGTTTTGCGCTGCATGCTACAACACCGCCAAATTGCGCTCGAGCTCCCACGCGGTCACGATACCCTGGTAGGCCTCCCATTCCTCGCGCTTGGTGCGCACGAGGTAATCGTGGATGTGCTCGCCCAAGGTCTCGCGCATCAGCTTGCTCTCCGCGAAGCGCTCCACGGCCTCGCCGAGGGATTCCGGCAGCGTCTCGATGCCCCGGGCGCGATGCTCGTAGCGGGTGCAGCCGATGGGCGCGGCCTCGTCGGCCGGGGGCATAAGCTCAAGCCCCTCCTCGATGCCCGCAAGCCCCGCGGCCAGCATGACGGCGAAGGCCAGATAGGGGTTCGCCGCCGGGTCGGGGCTGCGCAGCTCCACCCGGCAGGCCGACTCGCTGTTCGGGCGATAGCCCGGGATGCGCACCAAGGTCGAGCGGTTTCGCGCGCCCCAGCTGATGCAGGTGGGCGCCTCCCCTCCCGGCTGCAGGCGCTTGTAGGAGTTCACGTACTGGTTCGTGACCAGCGTGTACTCCGGCGCGTACTTCAGAAGGCCGGCGATGTAGCTCTTCGCCGTGGCCGACAGGCTGTACCCGGACGGATCGTCCGGGTCGAAGAACACGTTGTTGCCGGAGCGATCCATGAGACTCTGGTGCACGTGCATGCCGTTGCCGGGAGCATCCGCCATGGGCTTAGGCATGAACGAGGCGTACACCCCGTGCTTCATGGCGATTTCCTTCACCACCTGCTTGTAGGTCATAACGGCGTCGGCCATGGAGAGCGCGTCGGCGTAGCGCAAGTCGATCTCGTGCTGGGAAGGGCCCTTCTCGTGGTGGGAGTACTCCACGGGAATGCCCATCTTCTCCAAAGTGAGCACCGTGTCGCGGCGCAGATCGGAGGCGGAATCGAGCGACGTCAGGTCGAAGTAGCTGCCGTGGTCGAGCACCTGGGTGCCCTCGGCGTCCTTGAAGTAGAAGTACTCCAGCTCGGGCCCTACGATAAACGAGTAGCCGTCCTCGGCGGCGCGGCGCACCACCCGCTCCAGCACATGGCGCGAATCTCCCGCGTAGGGCTCCCCCTCCGGCGTGCGGATGTCGCAGATCATGCGGGCCACGGCGTTGGCCTGGGGACGCCAGGGCAAGATCTCGAAGGTGGAAGGGTCGGGAAAGGCCAGCATGTCCGACTCCTGCGCCGCCGAGAAGCCCTCGATGCAGCTGGCGTCGAAGCCCATGCCCTCCTCGAAGGCGCTCTCCAGCTCGCCGGGCACCACCGCGAAGGACTTCATGTTGCCCAAGACGTCGGTGAACCAGAAGCGAACGAAGTGAACATCCCTGCTCTCAACCGTTTTCAGGACGAAGTCCTGCTCCGGATTCGCAACCATATCTACTCCCATCGGTCGCGTTGCGTTCAACTCCCTAGCATTATAAAACCGCGCCCGCTCCCCTTTGCGGGAATTCACAGGACGGCAAAAGAAAAGGCCCGCCGCACCGGAGTGCGAGCGGGCCTTGCGTTCGCCGAATGCGACGACGAGCTACTCGGCGGCCTCTACGGCCTCGGTCACCTCGGCGTCGGTCAGCTCCACGCCGGGAGCCTCCTCGGCGGTGCCGGCGGCAGCGGCGTCTTCCATGGCGTCAACGTCGGCCTGAGCTTCGGCGCGGGCGGCCTCCTCGGCGGCCTTGGCGGCATAGGCGGCGGCACGCTCGGCCTTAGCGGCGGCCTTGGCCTCGCGCTCGGCCTTCTTGGCGGCCTCGCGCTCGGCGATCTGAGCGGCGCGCTCGGCCTTCTTGGCGGCCTCGCGCTCGGCCACGACGTCCTTAGCGGCGCCGAAGCGGTCGGCGAAGCGCTGGACGCGTCCACCGGTGTCGATGAGCTTCTGGGTGCCGGTGTAGAACGGATGGCAGGCGTTGCAGATGTCGATCTTCAGCTCGGGCTTGGTGGAGCGGGTGGTGAAGGTGTTGCCGCAGCTGCACTTCACGACGCAGTCCACGTACTCCGGATGAATACCTTGCTTCATTGGGTTCTCCTAACTTCCTTGGTTTCCGACCAAGGGGCCGAATGCGGCTTGGTTTCCGACCAAGCCCTGAGACAAGCTTGTCTATATTAGCATCGTTTTCCCCGAATGCAAGAAAAAAGACCCGCGCAACACGGGTCTTTCTCATTTCGCTCCGCGAGCGGGCGTTTAGATCTCGGTCACCCACAGGCCGTGGAGGTTGCAGTGCTCGTAGACCTTGAGCGGCGTCTCGCCCTCGGCGATGACGAACTCGGCGTGGGGCGCCTCGCCCGGATTCAGCGGGTGAATCTGGTAGCCCTTGTCGGTCACCAGGCAGATGAACTGGATCCAGTGCTCCTCCAGCATGGGATGATCCACCGAGCCGACGTTCACAACGACCTTGTTGCCCTCGACCTCGACGGCGGGCACGTGCTTCTCCAGGGCGGCGTCCTGGGAGCCGGCGACCAGCTCAACCATCTTCTCGCCGCAACACACCAGCGGCACACCCGCGTCGAAGACCTTAACGGCAATGTTGCCGCAATGCATGCACTTGTAGAATTTCACGTCCATGTTCTACCTCATATCTCTTGTAGCTGCTCTTTACAAAGAGCCGCAGACGCGCTGTCCGCAGCCTTGAAATATTGTACTGGAAGGAGTGCCACCCCGATTTCCGCAACGCCGGGTGACACCACGTCGTTACAAGAAAACCCGATGGAGCACCTAAGCCGCATCGCCAGGGACAGACGGCGGCTGAATCTCCTGCGGTCCGGCCTGGGGATGCCGCGTCCTCGCCGCGTAGATAAGCAGCGCGATGCCGGCCACGATGAGCGGTGCCGAGAGCACTTGGCCCATGGTGAGCCAGCCGCCCCACAGGTATCCCAGTTGCACATCGGGCTCGCGCACGAACTCGATGAGGAAGCGGAAGATGCCGTAGAGCACCAGAAATGCGCCGAGGAAGGTGCCCTGGGGCCTCGGCGGCCGCTTGCGCGAGAGCGCGAACAGGACGCAGAAGATGACGAGCCCCTCCAGCACCGCCTCGTAGAGCTGGCTGGGATGACGCGGCATCATGCCGGCCGCCCCGCCGAACACGACGCCAAGGGGCCCGTCGGTGGGCGCGCCCCACAGCTCGCCGTTCACGAAGTTGGCGCAGCGGCCGAAGAACAGGCCAATCGGCGCCGCAATGGATCCCAAGTCGGCCAACGTGAGAAACGGGATGCGCGTTATACGGGCAGCTACGGCGCCGCCGATGAGCAACCCCACGAGACCGCCATGGAAGCTCATGCCCCCCTGGTTGAACGCGAGTATCTCCAGCGGATGGGACAGGTAGTAGCCGTCGCCGTAGAACAGCACGTATCCGATGCGCGCACCCAGCACCACGCCGACGATGGCCCAGACCATGAGCGTGAGCAGGTTGTCCTCGCTCATGCCGAGCTTCCAGCGCTTCGCTACGAAGTAGATGATGGCGGCGGCGCAGACGAACCCGAGCACGTAGGCCAGGCCGTACCAGCGCACCACCAGAGGCCCCAGCGAGAAGGCAATGGGGTCGAGTCCCTGATAAATGTCGTTCAGCATTACGATGTTCCCTCATGGGCGCCCATACCAGCGCCCAGCTCGATGGCGGCAAATACAACTTCCTCCCGCAACTCGGGCGGAATGGTCAGAAGCGCCGAGATGCGGGCGGCGCAATGGGGACAGGTCAGCGTGAACAGCGCCAGGTCGGAGCGCAAGGCCATGAGCGAGTCGTAGGCGCGCACGTCGAGGTCATCGGCCCCGCAGGCCGGACAGGTCACCTTCGCTTTCACTGCTCTCACCGCCTTCGCTCACGCTTGAACCTTTGCCGAACTGCATTGTAGCAGAGCCCTCTGACAATCACGCAAAGGCGAGCCCACTCATCCAATCGCCTTCTCATTCTTTGCAAAAAAGTCGGCAGAACATGGTCACAAAATCGAGTTCTGGGTTCGAATGAGTCCCAAAGAAGGCTTTATGTCGACGAGATTCTCCCCTGCTTTGCGAGAAATTAACCTAATGTATTAATTTCCTCTCTTCTGGGTTCCTGCCTAAAACCCAAAAGTCGATTTTGTGACCATTTTTCTCGAAATCTGTGTCGAGCCCTAAAGGAGAAAGCGGTTGCGGCCGCTGAATTTGTCGCGCGTACACGTTTCCGGGTCGATGTCCGGCCCATTCACAAGGAAGTGCTCGCAGAAGCGGCACACCTGCTTGACCGCCGCATCGTAATCGCGATTCGGGTTTAGAAGCACCCCGAAGTCCTCGCACACCACATGGGTCGGTCGATGGCACGCCGCGTAATGGCAGTCCGCCGGACACGGCTCCCCCGGCACGTTGTGCGGACAGCGCCCCTGCATCTCGTCATCGCACCCGCGACGGCTCCAGCACCCTTCCATACACCAGCCTCTCATCTCTACGAACAAACGCTTAATTGGCAAAGTCAGCGAGAGGCTCTGACGCGTTTCAGATTCGCCCGCCTTTGCACCAAGTTGGCTTCGGCCAACGCCGAGTGCAAAACAAGGGTGAATATGAAATGCGTCAGAGCCTCGCAGCGTCGAGTGGTCCGTGTGGCCGTCAGGCCGCACGGAACAGATTACATCGCCGGCACAACCGACGTCACGCCGGGCACGCGCTCCTTCAGGATGCGCTCGACGCCATTGGCGAGCGTCATCTGGGACATGGGGCAGCCCTTGCAGGCACCCTGCAGCTCCACCGTGACGACACCGTCGTCGGACACGTCCACCAGCTGCACGTCGCCGCCGTCGGCCTGCAGGCTCGGGCGGATCAGCTCCAGCACCGCGGCCACATCGGACTTCTCAACCATGAGTCACTCCTATCGTGAGAGGTTTTCCTATATCGGCCAGCATCATAACACAGAGGGCGCCTAGCCGATCCAGTCGGTGCCGATGATCACCAAAACGTTGGTGTCGAAGGTGTAGAAGTCGCCGCCGTTCACCACCCGCCCCGCAGACAGGTCGCTCACGATGGCCTTGGCGGCGATTTCGAAGGCCTCGTCCTTGTAGATGACGAGCGTCTCGGGGTACACCGTGCCGTCGTCCACGTTGCCGACGGATTTCACGTCGTAGCCCGCCGAGGTCAGAAGCTCGCCGCAGCGGGCCGCCGCTCCCTGAATGCCGCTGCCGTTGCGCACCTCCACGGTGACGAGGCTGCGATCGACATTGGCAAGGTTGCCCTCGAAGCTCTCTGGCGAGTTGCCCGCATTCACCGCCTCCATCATCGCGGCGAGATCCTCGTCGGACACCTCGTAGGTTTCCTCGCCCTCGTCGGAAGTCGTAAGGCGCCCGGGAACCACGGCAGCATACACCGTCGCTTCCGTGAGGGGGCTGAGAGCATCGCCCAAGGAAATGAGCTGGCCGCTCGTCCAGTCCGTGGAGACGAAGGGCGCGCCGTCGGCTATCACGCTCGGGAAGGAAAGGCCCTCGCCCGAGGTGGCGCGCTCGGCCAGGTTCACCGTGAACAGGGCCCGCATCTTCGCCTGCGTTCCCATTGCATCGCTGTAGTTGGCCGCCCTCAGAAGCGTGAGCGCCTGGGCGCCGTCGAGCGTCTGGGCTCCGGCGGCCAGCACATGGATGCCGGCCCGAGGGTCGTCCACCTCCTCGGACAGCTCCACGGGCACGCCCCCCACCAGATCGACCAGGGAGGCGAGGCCCTCGGCATCGGTGGACGCGAAGTGGGCGAACTGAACCCCGAGCAGCGACCCGGCGGCCCGGAGAAGCTCTGCGTCGCCGCCCACCGACGCGGCATCGCGCAGGGCGTGGCGCTCGCCGTCGGAAAGCTCCACGGACACCGAGGGCGGCAGCGAGATGAACGTAAGCGTGCGGGCGCCCTCGTCGATGCGCACGGCGAGGTAGGCCTCGTCAGACGCGGAGGGAGCCGCCGTGTTCTTGGCGAGATCGGCGGCGAGCAGCGCGTAATAGGGCGCGCCCTCCTCGGGAGCCGCCAGCGCCTCTTTGGCGTTCGAGTCGCCCAAGGACAGCTGAGAATCGGACCAGGCGAAGAACGCCGCCGTGCCCGCCACAACGGCCACCACGACTACGAGCAGGGCAACCGCCCCGAAGAAGATCATCTTGCGGCGGCGCCCCTTGGCCTGAATCTCCTCGGCGTAGCTGCGCCGGGCGCGGCGCCGAGCGTAATCGGAGTCGCTCTCGCCGCTCGTAGCGCCCACGTCCACCTGGTCCACCATGCCGCGGTCGGCTCGGCGGCTGCGGCGTCCGTCGGAGAAGTCGACGCGGGCCGGACGGTCGGCGCCGGCAGCGTGGCGCCCCCGAGCGGAGGAGCCGCGCTCCACATGGGAGCCGATCATGGAATCGTTCACGCGTCGGGAGACGCGACGGGTCTGGGAGGCCGAAGGGGCCTTTTTGCCATGCAGTGCCATGGACGCCCCTAGCGGAGAGAATCCGCGGACACGCGACGGATATCGGCGCCGAGGGAGGCCAGCTTGCCCACGTAGTCCTCATAGCCGCGGTCGATGTGCTCCAAGTGGTGCACGCTCGTCTCGCCGTCGGCCACGATGCCCGCGAGCACGAGAGCCGCGCCCGCCCGCAGGTCGGTGGAGGACACGGGCGCCCCTTCCAAGTGGTCGACGCCGCGCACGATGGCATGGTGATCGTCCAGCGTCACGTCGGCCCCCATGCGCATGAGCTCGGCGGCGAACATGAAGCGGTTCTCGAAGACGTTCTCCGTGATGACCGACACATCGTCGGCCAGGGCCGCCAGCAGCATGAACTGGGCCTGCAGGTCGGTGGGAAAGCCGGGGTGCGGCAGCGTCTGGATGTCCACGGAGGACAAGGGCCCTTCGCGGCGCACGGTGATCCAGTCGTCGCCCGTTTCGACATCGCAGCCCATGGCGCGCAACTTCATAATGGCCATGCGCAAAAAGGCGGGGTCGATGCCGTGCACGGTGAGGGGACCTCCGGAAAGCGCGCCGCCGACGAGGAAGGTGCCCGCCTCGATGCGGTCGCCCACCGTCGTGTGCTCGCAGGGATGGAGCGTCGAGAGCGGCACGCCCTCGATCTCGATGAGCGAGGTGCCGGCGCCGGACACGCGGGCTCCCATGGCATTGAGCATGTTCGCCAGATCCTCGATCTCCGGCTCGCAGGCGGCGTTCTCGATGGCCGTGTGGCCCTCGGCGGTCACGGCGGCCATGAGCATGTTCTCCGTGGCGCCCACCGAGGGGAACTCGAGGTACACGTGGGTGCCGCGCAGGCCATTCGGCGTCGTGGCGGCCAGAACGCCGTGATCCACGTCGAACGCAACGCCCAGGGCCTCCAAGCCCACCAGGTGCATGTCGATCTTGCGGGCGCCGATCTGGCAGCCGCCGGGCATGGCCACCCGCGCCTCGCCGAAGCGCCCGATAAGCGGCCCCAGCACCGAGATGGAGGCGCGCATCTTCGAGACGAGCTCGTAGGGCGTCTCGCAGCTGTCGACGTCGGCAGTGTTTATGCGCAGGGTATGCCCCTCGCGCACCACGGTGGCGCCCAGGCGCGCGAGCACCTCGCTCATAAGTTCGATATCGGAAATGAGCGGCACGTTGTGCAGGATCGTCTCCCCCTGCCCCAGAATGGACGCGGCCATGAGCTTCAAGGCCGAGTTCTTGGCGCCGGAGACGCGCACGTCGCCTTTGAGGGTATGGTTTCCCCGAACGATGATGACTTCCTGGTTCATTTCTAGTCCTTTTGCCGGGACGCCCGAGCGCCCCGCGTCATGCAACTATTCACAAGTGTCCCTATTATAGAAAAAAGCCCGCGCACCCGCGCGGGCTTTCCTCCTTTTGGAAATAAATCCATCCAGTTGCGGCTACTCGCCCAGAGCGAAGCGCACGAAGCCGGTGATGGCGATCTTCCCACCCATCTCCTTGGCGCACTCGTCGGCGTACTGGGCCACCGTGAGGTCGGGGTTCTTTACGAAGTCCTGCTCGGCGAGGCAGTTTTCCTTGTAGAACTTGTCCATGCGGCCGAGCGCGATCTTCTCCTGGATGGCCTCGGGCTTGCCGGACTCGGCGGCCTGGGCCTTGTAGATCTCCATCTCGTGGGCGGCCACGTCGGCGGGCACGTCCTCGCGGGTGGCGGACACCGGATTCAGAGCGGCCACCTGCATGGCGATGTCGCGGCCGCACTTCTGGAAAGCGTCGGAGGTCGGATCGATGCCCTCGACGTTGAAGGTCACCAGAACGCCGATCTTGCCGCCGCCGTGGATGTAGGCGGACACAGCCTGGGCGTCCACCACGGCCACGCGGGCCAGCTGCGTGTTCTCGCCCATCACGTGAATGCAGTCGGTGACCACATCCTCGACGGTCTCGCCATCGATGACGGCGGCCTTGAGAGCCTCCACGTCGGCCGGCTTGGCGTCGAGCGCCGCCTTGGCGATCTTCTCGGCGTAGGCCTTGAACTTCTCGTTCATGCCCACGAAGTCGGTCTCGCAGTTCAGCTCGACCACGGCGCCGGTGGTGCATGCGTCGTTCACGATGGCCATGACGGTGCCCTCGTTGGTGGCGCGGCCGGCCTTCTTGGCCACGGCGGCGAGACCGCGGGTGCGCAGCACGTCGACGGCCTTCTCCATCTCGCCCTCGGCCTCGGCCAGGGCCTTCTTGCACTCCATCATGCCCGCGCCGGTCATCTCGCGGAGCTCTTTCACCATGGAAGCGGTGATGTTAGCCATGAATTCCTCCTTTGGGGAAAACGGTGGTTCTTACTCGGTCGGGTTACTCGGAAACCGCGTCGGCGACAACGTCGGCCACGACCTCGGCGCCCGCGCCCTCGGCCACGTCGGCAGCGGCCTCGACGGCCACCTCGGCCACGGCGTCGGCGGCAGCGGCCTCGCCG
>CABSMC010000067.1 GCA_902478715.1 uncultured Adlercreutzia sp. | reverse complement strand
TGGGCTGTTCCAGTCGCTGCGCAACCTGCGCGCGGGCCGTCCCGCCTCCTTCGCGGCGCCCTCGGTGATGCGAGTTCGTTTGTGGAATATGACCGACTGTCATCAGGGGGTAACGGCGGCGGAGTGTTCGTTGCGCTATACTCTTCTCGACTATGTATGCAAAGCTCAGCGGAAAGGATTTGTCCCATGAGTTCTACGATACCCGGCAACCTCCACGTTGCCAACGACGTGCTTGCCGACCTGGTCGGCAACGCCGCCATGGAATGCTACGGCGTGGTGGGGGTGTGCGCTCCCAACGCCGCCGACAGCATCGCCAAGATCCTGCCCGCCTCGCGTCTGCGCCGCGGCGTGGTGGTCAGTTCTCTGGAAGAGGGGGTGCACGTCGATCTGTACATCGTCGTGGAATACGGCACCAACATCGCCACGGTTTCCCGCAACCTCATCGACCAGGTCAGCTTCGCGCTGAAGGAGTACGCGCGCGTGCCGCTGGCCGGTGTGGATGTTCACGTCATGGATGTCAAGGTGCGCCGCTAAGGCTCATCGCGAGATGGGCTCAAGTGCCCGCCTGATGCGGGCAGCTCGCCCTTGAAGGAGAATTAACCCCTCATGTCTACTACGACTTACTCTTCCAATAACGTGCTGAACGCCGTGGCCGCCGCTGCCAAGGTTCTCGACGAGCGCAAGGAGGAAGTGAACCGCCTGAACGTGTTTCCGGTGCCCGACGGCGACACCGGCACGAACATGTCGCTCACCATCCAGTCGGTGGTGAGCAACGTGGCGAACCTTCCCATCGGTGCTCCGGGAGCCGATATCCGCAAGGCCATCACCACCGGTGCCCTCATGGGGGCGCGCGGCAACTCCGGCGTCATCACCTCCCAGATCTTGCGCGGCCTATGCGAGGGCAGCCAAAGCTTCGACGAGTTCGATGTCGAATCCATCGCCGCCTCCTTCGATCGCGCTCGCGAGGTGGCCTTCCAGGCCGTGCGCAAGCCGGTGGAAGGCACGATCCTCACGGTGCTGCGCGATTCCGCCGCCGCCGCCAAAAACGCAGCTGAGCAGGAACTGCCCCTGCCCGACGCCCTGGACGCCATCGTGGCCGAGGCCTACGCCTCAGTGCAGCGCACGCCCGACCTTCTGCCCGTGCTCAAGGAGCATGGTGTGGTGGACGCCGGCGGTTTCGGGCTCGCCATCATCTTCGACGCGTTCACGGCTGCCCTGCTCGGGCGCTCCGGCACCATGGTCGACGAGATGTCCTTCGCCCGGGGCGCGCACCCCAAGGTGGAGATCGAGCAGGTGAACGACTGGGAGGGCTCCCAGTACCGCTACTGCAACGAGTTCCTCGTGGATTCCGACACCCTGGACAAGGACGCCGCCCTGGAGTTCCTCTCCACCATGGGCGACTGCGAGCTGTGCGTGGGCGAGGTGCCGAAGTTCAAGGTGCACGTGCACTCCGACCACCCCGATCAGGTGCTGAAGTACTTCCTCGATCACGGCCAAATCTCCGAGGTGTTCATCCACAACATGCAGATCCAATCCGCCGAGCGCAACGAGAAGCTGGCCGCCGAGGAACAGACCGAGCGCAAGCCTTTGGGCTTTGTGGCCGTGGCCGCCGGAAGCGGACAGGCGGAGATCCTGAAGAGCCTCGGCGTCGATGTCATCGTCTCCGGGGGGCAGACCATGAACCCCTCCACAAAGGACTTGCTGGATGCCGCTGGATCGGTGAACGCCGACGCGGTCATCATTTTGCCGAATAACTCGAACATCATCATGGCGGCCAACTCCGCCGCCGAGTTGTCCGAGACGCCCTGCGCCGTCGTGCCCACCAAGTCGGTGCCCCAGGCCTTCTCGGCCCTGTTCGCCGTGGACGTGGACGCCTCTTTGGAGACGAATGTCGAGGAGATGACCGAGGCCGCCCAGGCCGTGAAGACCGGCGAGGTCACCTGGGCCACCCGCGACTCCAAGGACGCCGAGGGCAACCCCATCGCCGAGGGCGACGTCATCGGCATCGCCGACGGCTCCATCGAGGCGGTGGACGATTCCATCGACGGCGCGGTGCTCACGCTGCTCGGCAAGATGGAGGCCGAGGATGCCGACACCTGCACCATTCTGGCCGGCGAGGGCTACTCCGACGAGGATCTGGAGGCGCTCGTGGCGAAGATCGAGGAAGCCTACGACGAACTGGAAGTGGACGCCCAAAGAGGAGACCAGCCTCTGTACCCCATCGTGTTCTCGGTTGAATAATCTGCTTGAAGCTCTCCCGGGACGCGAGCTGGACGGCATGTTCAGTCGCTCAGACAGTCCTCGCTGGTATCGAAGGCGTTAAGGGCATCGTCTCCCCAGCATAAGCCGCCTTCGATACCATCTGCGGAACTCGCTTGGTGAACACGCCGTCCATCTCGCGTTTGGCTTTGCCATAATAGAAGGAAGATAGTTTGCCCATTGATCGGGAAAAAGCTACGCTCTCGTTGGACGAGCCCGTGTCCCGGGTTCGTCTGGTCAGCCCTGCGCGGGCTGCGGCGCTCGAGAAGCTCGGCGTGCGCACGCTGCGCGATTTGCTGACGCACTTCCCCCGATCCTACATCGACCTTTCCCAGGTGGAGACCTGCGGTACCGCTCGTATCGGGGAGGTCTGCACCATTCGCGGCACCGTTCACGAGATCAAGCTGAAGAAGCCCCGCTACAATCTCAAGCTCGTGGAGATCGCGCTTGTGGACGGCACGGGCATCCTTATAGTCACCTGCTTTCGCCAGCCGTGGCTGATGGACCAGGTGAAGGCGGGGGATGCCGTGGCCGTCTCGGGCAAGGTGACCTTCGACTACGGCTACAAGCGCATGACCAACCCCTTCATCGAGGTGATCGGGGAAGGGGAGGAGGTCGCCGGCTCGGTGGTGCCGGTGCATCCGGCCACCGAGAAGCTCACGGCGGCCTGGGTGCGCCGCATCGTGGCCAACGGATTGGAAGCCGCCGAGGGACTCTTCGACCCGCTGCCTCTGGGGCTGCGCCTGCGCTACCGGCTCATGAGCCGTAACGCCGCGCTGCGCGCCATCCACTTCCCGCGCACGATGCCCGAGGCCGACGAGGCGCGGCGCCGGCTCGTCTACGAAGAACTGCTGTACCTGGAGCTGTTCCTCATGCAGGAGGGCGCCGCCCGCAGCGCCGGGTGCGTGCCCCACGCCCACGTGGTGGACGGCCCGCGGCTTGCCGCTTTCGCCTCCTCGCTTCCCTTCGAGCTCACCGGCGAGCAGCAGCGGGCCCGCGACGAGATTCTTTCCGCCCTTGCCGCGCCGACGGTGGCCAACCACATGCTTTTGGGCGATGTGGGCACCGGCAAGACCGTCGTGGCCGGTCATGCCCTGGCCGCCGCCGCCGATTCTGAGGGGCAGGCCATGCTCCTCGCTCCCACCGAGGTACTCGCCCGCCAGCACATGGAGGGCCTGGGCGAGCGTTTGGAAGGCGCCGGGGTACGCGTCGCCCTGCTCACGGGATCCACGCCCGCTGGCGAGCGGGCCGCTATCGTGGAGGGCTTCGCCTCCGGGGAGGTGGACGTGCTCATCGGCACTCACGCGCTGCTCTCCGACGACGTCGTGCCGCGCAACCTCACCCTGGCGGTCATCGACGAGCAGCACCGCTTCGGCGTCGACCAGCGGGCGAAGCTTCTGGAAAAAGGCGAGGCGCCTGACGCGCTGTACCTGACGGCCACGCCCATCCCGCGCACCTTGGCGCTCGCGCTCTACGGCAATCTCACCTTGTCCTATATCAAGCACCGCCCCCACGACAGCGCGCGGCGCACGACGCGGGTGCTCTCCCGCGAACAGCAGGGAGACGCCTTCGAGGCGGCCCGCGAGGCGCTCGGGCGCGGCGAGCAGGTGTTCGTCGTCTGCCCGCTCGTGGGCAAAGACGCTGACGCCCGCGATGCCAAGGCGGCGGGACGCGCGCGCGAGGCCGATGCGGCGGGGGAGGAGTACCATCCAGCCGTGGCCATCGAGGACGATGCCGACTTGTCCGGCGACGATGTGACGGCGGCTACCCGCGAGGCCGAGATGCTGCAGCGCACCACCTTCGCCGACTGGACGGTGGGGCTGCTTCACGGCGGCATGGGCGCTGAGGCCAAGCGCGAGGTCATGGAGCAGTTCCGCAAAGGCGAGATCCAGGTGCTCGTGGCCACGACGGTCATCGAGGTGGGCGTCGATGTTCCCAACGCCACGGTCATGATCGTCCAGGACGCCGACCGCTTCGGGCTCGCCCAGCTGCACCAGTTGCGCGGGCGCGTGGGCCGCGGCGAGAAGGCGGCCGAGGTGTTTCTCGTCTCCGCTTCCCAGCGCGAGGAGTCGCTCGCGCGCCTGGCGGCCATGGAGAGCACCGACGACGGCTTCGAGCTGGCCGCCTTCGATCTGTCTTTGCGCCGCGAGGGCGATATCCTCGGGAATCGCCAGCACGGCGCCAGCGGGCTGAAGCTCGTGAACATCATGCGCGACGGCGCCATCATCGAGGCCGCCCGCGCCGATGCCCAGGCCCTTCTGGAAGTGGATCCGAACCTGGAGGAGCCCGATCATGTCGCCCTGGCCCGCGAGGTCCGCCTCGCCTTCGCCCACGAGTCCGCCATCGTAGGAGGTTGATTATGCGCATCATTGCCGGAGAATTCCGGGGCCGCAAGCTGGACGCCCCCAGAGGCGACGGCACCCGCCCCACCACCGACCGCGTCCGCGAGTCGCTCATGAGCGCGCTCGTTTCCCTGCGCGACGGCCTCGACGGCGCGGTGGTGCTGGACGCCTTCGCGGGGTCGGGGGCCCTGTCCCTGGAGGCTCTTTCCCGCGGCGCCGATACGGCCGTGCTCTGCGAGCGCGACCGGGACGCCGCCGCCGTCATCGAGCGCAACATCGCCACCCTGCGCCTCGGCCGCGATCGGGCGCGCCTCGTGCGCGGCGATGTCCTCAAGCGCGGTGTGGCGGCGCCCGGGCGTCCCTTCGACCTCGTCTTCCTTGATCCTCCCTACGCCACCGATCCGGCGGAGATCTTCGGCCTCCTCGGCCGCCTTGGCGACGCAGGCGCCCTGGCTGACGACCTCATTGTCAGCTACGAGCACGACGCCTCCGACGACGATGCCGTGGAGGCGCTGGCCGAAACGTCCCGCTACGAAATAGCCTCCCGTCGCCACTTCGGCGACACCACCCTCGATCTTTTGGAGCGTTTGTGCACGGAATGAGGGGGGTATTCCATAGTTTTTCCATCATGGTAGAATGGTAAAACTTAGCGTGCACGACGTCTGTCCGCGCGTGTCCAAATGGGGCCGTGGGGCGATGCGATATAGTCAGGAAGGAACAACATGGACGAAACCGGAGTACTTGGGCTGCTCGAAGAGCTCTCGATCCTCTTGGAGGACTCGAAGCCGGTCTTCGGCAAGAATAACCTTCGCCAGGTCGATATCGCCGCCGCCTTCGACATCATGGACGAGATCCGCGACCTGTTCCCGGCGGAGTTCTCCCAGGCCCGCCAGATCGTGCGCGAGCGCCAGAGCCTTCTGGACGACGCCGAGGTCGAGGCCAACCGCATGATCGAGGATGCCCGCAGCCAGGCCATCACCATCGCCTCCGAGCAGGAGATCGTGCGCATCTCCCAGCAGCAGGCCGATACCATTCTGGCCGATGCCCGCGAGCTGGAGCGCCAGACCCGTGCCGGTGCCGAGGACTACGCCGACGAGGTGTTCGGGCACATCGAGCAGAGCCTCGACACGCTGCTGAACAACACGCGCCGCTGCCGCGATCGCCTGAACGCCGCCCGCTAGGCTGCGTGGCGCCAGTAAACAAGCAAGTGACGAGGGCGCGCCGTCTGTGGCGCGTCTTCTTTTTTGGAAGTAAATGCCACTTCGACCTAGAAATGGCATGTGACGATGCCACTTCATGGCCGAAATGGCACGATTTGAGTCAAAAAGGGCCGTTTTCGTGACGGCTCGCATGCCATTTCGGGGTCGAAGTGGCATTTACGGAAAGGAATGAGAAAATGGCTACGGATGCCACGGCGATTATCGCCATTCCCGAGGCGCTGCTGGAGACGGCGGCGACCCGGCATTTCGAAGGAGCGCTCGATCTGGCCGAGCTGGCCGCCGGCCCGGACACCTACACCTTCGCGGCGCCCGTCTCCTGGTCGGTGGAGGCCACCAACACCGGCGACGCCATCCTCATCCAGGGCACGGCCGCAGGCGACGCCACGACCCAGTGCGCCCGCTGCCTGGAGGACGTGACCTACGGCTTGGAGGGCGACATCGAGGGATACTTCCTCATCGGCGGCGAGGAGGAAGCGGAGACGCCGGAGGATATGGAAGGCGACGAGTTCGACCTCCTGCCCGACAACCGCAAGATCGATCTGGTGCCGCTCATCGTGGCGGCCCTGCTGCTCGAGGTGCCGCTCGTGCCCCTGTGCGACGACGACTGCAAGGGGCTGTGCCCCCGGTGCGGCGCTAACTTAAACGAGGGGCCCTGCGGCTGCTCCCGCGACGAGGCAGACGTGGAGGCGAGCCCGTTCGCGGCCCTCAAGAACTTCGACTTCGGCGACAAGTAGAAGATCTGGTCCATAACGGCTTTTCAACGAAGGGCGGCGCGGCGGAAACGCTTCGCCGCCCTTCGGGCTATGAGTGCGAAAGGTCGTCTAAAGTTGTCCCGTACGGTTCGGATGCGTGAAAGCGAGGAGGCATGCGGTGAAAGGGGCAGCGAGAGCGCAGGTGCTGCGCCACGGGGTGTTCGCCGTGGCCGTCGGTGTCGTGGGGGCGGCGGCCTCGGTGGTGCTGTGCCTCGTTGTCGGCTGGGCCTACGATCTCGTTTGCGCCCATGGCTGGCTGCTGTACCTTCTGCCCATTTTCGCGGTGGCGAGCCTTCTGCTGTACCGCGCCCTGAAGCTTCCGCTGGACACCACGACGCACACGGTGATAAACGATATCTGCGCCGATCGCCCCATCTCGCCCGCGCTCGCCCCAGGCATTCTGCTCGGCACGGCGCTTTCCATTCTCGGAGGCGCCTCGGTGGGCAAGGAGGCGGCCGCCCTGCACATGGGGGCCTCGCTGGGCGACCTTGTCGCGCGCCCTTTGAAGCTGCGGCCCATGACGGGGGTTTGGAAGGGCGGAAGCCGCGCCGACGGCGCAGGTGGCGCAGACGGCGGTGACGGCGCGGTTGGGAGCGCGGGCGCAAGCAAAGGCGCAGGCAACGCCGGAGGCGCAGCCGCCAGCGGCGGCGTGCACGCCTATGCCGCCTCCTGCGGCATGGCAGCGTGCTTCGCGGCGCTGTTCTTCGCGCCCTTGGGGTCGACGGCCTTCGTCGTCGAGCTCTCTCGCTACGACCGCTCGGTTTGGCGGCATGCGCCCTTCATGCTGCTGGCGTGCTTCGTGGCCTTCGGCTTGGCGAGCATCATCGGCATCGGCGATGTCATCCCCAAGGTGCCGCTGCCTGCGCTGTCGTGGCCCGTTGTCGGCCAATGCGTCGTGATCGCCGTCGCCTGCGCCCTGGTGGGAACCGTCTACATTCAAATCATCGACGGCGCCCAGCGCCTCACCAAGCGCATCTCGCAGAACTACTATCTGTGGGCGGCCCTGGGCGGCGTGCTCATGGCGGTGCTGGTCATGCTGTTCGATTGGCGCGGGTTCGAGGGCACGGGCGCCAACCTGCTCTCCGACGCTCTGGCCGGCCGCGCCGGCGGGTGGACTTTCGCCGTGAAGGCGCTGCTCACCATCGTGTGCCTCGGGCTTTGGCTGCGCGGCGGCGAGATCATGCCCACCTTCACCGTGGGCGCGCTGCTCGGCGCGAGCTGCACGGTCATGACCCAGGGCGATCCGGCCTTCTCGGCGGCTGTGGGGCTCGTCGCCTTCTTCGCCGCCATGAGCCGCTGCCCGGTGACCGCCTTCCTCATGGGCTGCGAGATTTTCGGCTGGGCCGCTGCGCCCGCGTTCGCTTTGGCCGTGGCCGTCTCCTTCTCCCTCGGCCGCGATATGGGATTGTACGGGCGCGGGGCCACCGGCATTCTGAAGCGCGCGACTTCGGCGGCGCGGGCGCGCCTTGTCGTGAAGAAGCCGTGACCGCTGGCGAATTCGTGGGAAATTGCCCTTGCGGGGCCGCGTGCGGTTGGGTATCATATCAGATCGTGCGTTTACAGAAGAAGTTGTGAACGGCACCCGCTGTTCCCAGCTATAGAAGGAGTAATCGAGATGGCAGTACCTAAGCGCAAAATGGGCCGTGCCCGTACCCACGCCCGTCGCAGCACCAACGACAAGATCGCGGCTCCCGCCCGCTCCATTTGCCCCCAGTGCGGCGAGGTGAAGCTTCCTCACCGCGTGTGCGGCAACTGCGGCTACTACCGCGACCGCGAGGTCATCGAGACCGAGTAGCTTTTGTGCGTGACGGTCGCGGAGGCGCCAGGTAGCCTCCGCGATGTCGGCAAAGCCTCCTCGCATGCCAAGCTGGATAAGCCTGGTCTGCCAGGGGGCTTTTTGGCTATAGGCCCGTGCCTCCGACCGTGTCCGCAGGCTGTGCGGATAGGGCCGGATGCGCAGTGCCCGTGCAACGAGAGACCCTGCCGCCCCGGGCGGCACATCGTTTTGAGGAGATACGCAACGTGGCAGAACCAGTAACAATCGCCGTGGACGTCATGGGCGGTGACCGCGGCGCGGCCGTGGTGCTGCGCGGCGCCCTGCGGGCCCTTGAGGCCGATCCCGACTTGAGGCTCACGCTCGTCGGGCCGGCCGAGGAGGTGGAGCCCTTCGCCGCCGCTCACGATCGGGCGACGGCGCAAGTGGCCACCGAGGTCATCGAGATGGGGGAGCATCCGGCCGGCGCCGTGCGCGCCAAGAAAGACTCCTCCATCGTCGTGGGCTGCCGTCTCGTGAAGGAGGGCGCCGCCGACGGCTTCATCTCCGCCGGCTCCACCGGCGCCTGCCTGGTCGCCGCCACCCTCGTCGTCGGGCGCATCAAGGGCGTGAAGCGCCCGGCCTTGGGCCAGGTCATTCCGGCTTGGGCCCGTCCGACCCTGCTCATCGACGTGGGGGCCAATGCCGACTGCAAGCCGGAGTACCTCGTGCAGTTCGCCCAGATGGGCGAGGTGTACATGAACGCTATCATGGGGGCGGAACACCCGAAGGTCGGTCTTCTGAACATCGGCGAGGAGGACACCAAGGGAGACCTGTTCGCCCAGGAGGCCCACCGTCTTTTGACCGAGGCCGTCCCCGCCTTCGCCGGAAACTGCGAGGGGGGCGACCTCATGGCGGGCGACTTCGACGTGGTGGTCACCGACGGGTTCACCGGCAATGTCTGCCTGAAGACCATCGAGGGCACGGCCAAGACGCTCATGCGGAACCTGAAGGCCGCGCTCATGTCCACGGCGCTTTCCAAAGTGGGGGCGCTGCTCGTGAAGGGCCCGCTCGGCGCGCTCAAAGAGAAGATGTCGCCGGACACCTACGGCGGCACGCCGCTGCTCGGTGTCAAGGGCGCCGTCATCGTGGGGCACGGCTCCTCCAACGAGACGGCCGTGAAGAACGGCATCGCCGTGGCCGCCGCCACGGTGCGCGCCCATGTGCCCGAGGTCATCGCCGAGCGCGTGGCCGCCGCGCCCGCGTCGGCTTCCGCGGCCGTTGGTGCCGAGGAGAAGGGGGAGGCCGCCGCCTCTGATGCCCGATGAGCCTCACCGCAGAACAGCAGACCAAGCTCGAGCGCGCCCAACAGATTGTGGGTCTCACCTTCGAGAACACCCAGTACTTGCTCTCGGCCATCACCCATCCTTCCGCCACCGAAGGTCGGGCCGTGAAATTCTCCTACGAGCGTCTGGAGTTCCTCGGCGATTCCATTCTGGGGGCTTTGGTGGCCAACGCCGCCTTCCATCAGTTCCCCGAACTGGACGAGGGCGGCCTCACGCGCATTAAGGTGGCCCTCGTCTCCGGGGCGAGCCTGTCGGAGGTGGCCGAGAAGCTCGGGTTCGCCGACGTCATCGTGTTCGGCTCATCGGAGACCGGCACGGGCCGGCGCGGGCTACACTCGGCGCTCGAGAACGTCTACGAGGCCGTAGTGGCGGCGCTGTTTCTCGACGGCGGCCTCGATGCGGCGTGGGCCTTCGTCGATCGCACGCTCATGCCCAAGATGTCCCTCGAGCTTGCCCGCGAGCCGGAGAATCCCAAGAGCGCCCTGCAGGAGAAGCTGCAGGAGGGCGGCATCACGCCCACCTATCGGTTGGTGGAGACCCAGGGGCCGCCCCACGACCGCACCTTCGTCGCCCAGGTGTACGCCGGCGACAAGGGGCTCGCGCAGGGCGTCGGCCGCACGAAGAAGGAGGCCGAGAGCCAGGCGGCGAAATCCACGCTCGCGCGCCTCTCTGAGTTCTTCGGCATCGGCATGACCGAGGAGCAGGCCGCCGAGAAAGCGGCCGAGAAGGCGGCGCGCGCCGAGGAGAAGGCCGCCACGAAGGCGGCGCGGGTCGCCGAGCGCGAGGCTGCGGCCGCCGCGAAGGCCGCCGCGAGGGCCGAGCGCGCCGCCGCCAAAAAGAAGCAGGATTAGGCGCCTATGTATCTGAAATCTCTCGTTCTCAAGGGCTTCAAATCCTTCGCCGACCGCAGCGCGCTCACGCTGGAGCCGGGCATCACCGCCGTGGTGGGCCCCAATGGGTCGGGCAAGTCGAACATCTCGGACGCTGTTCTGTGGGTGCTCGGCGAGCGCAACGCCAAGAACCTGCGCGGCCAGGCCATGGAGGACGTCATCTTTGCCGGCTCCTCGGCGCGCAAGGCCTCCGGTCTCGCCGAGGTCGATCTCGTGCTCGACAATTCCGACGGCACGCTGCCGGTCGATTTCGACGAGGTGGCCATCACCCGGCGCATGTACCGCAACGGCGAGAGCGAGTACCTCATCAACGGCACCGTGGCCCGGCGCATGGACGTGCTGGACATCCTGCACGACTCGGGCCTGGGCACCGGCACCCATTCCATCATCTCCCAGGGCTCGCTCGACTCCATCCTGCAGAGCAAGCCGGAGGATCGCCGCGCACTCATCGAGGAGGCCGCCGGCGTTCTCAAGCACAAGCAGCGCAAGGCGAAAAGCGAGCGGAAGCTGGCGAACATGGACCAGCACCTCTTGCGCGCCCGCGACGTGGTGGGGGAGGTGGCCCGGCAGCTCGGGCCCTTGGAGCGCAAGGCGAAAAAGGCGCGCACCTACCAGGAGCTCGCCGCGCAGCAGGCCGAGATGAGCCTCACCATCGCCGTGGACGATTTGCGCGGGCTGCAGAAGGAGTGGGACGCGGCCAAGGCGCGGGAGGCGGCGCTTGCCGCCGAGCTGGAGGAGCGAAGGGGCGCCATCCAGGAGGCCGAGGCCGCTGTGGAGGCCTTGCAGGAGCGCATCCGCCAGCAGACGCTGGACGCCGGCGACCTGTCGCGGCGCCACCGCGCAGCGGCGACGGCCGTCGAGCGATTCGACTCCGCGGCCATGATGCTGCGCGAGCGGCGTCGGGCCGCCACGGCCCGGGCCGGCGAGCTGGAGCTTTCCATCGAGGCCAACGCCGTGAAGGCCGACGAGGCGGCATCCGAACTCGCGCGCGCGACGGCCCAGTACGAGGAGGCGGCCGGCGAGCTGGATGCGGCCAAGAAGAAGGTATCGGACTTGGACGCGGTCTACCGCGATTTGGGAGTGCGCCGCGGCGCGCTGGAGCGCGAGCTTTCCGCCCTTTCCAAGGACGCTGAGAAGATGACCGCCGAGCGCGAGACGGCGCGTCGCCGCCATGCCGAGAACACCGAGGCGCTCTCCCATGGCCTCGCCCACGTGCAGGTGGTGGAGGGGCGCGCCGCCGAGCTGGCGCTCGAGCTCGCACGCGCTCAAGAGGAGGCCGAGCGCGCGGCGGCCGGGGCCGCCGAGGCCGATGGCGAGCTTTCCGCGCTGGTGGCGGACGAGGCGGCGGCGCGCGCTGCCGTGGGCACCGCCGTGCAGTCCCGCGACGCGGCCCGCGCGGCCATGGACGAGGCCCGCGACGCCCATCGGGCGCTTTCGGTGGAGATCGCCACCTTGGAGGAGATGGAGCGCGCGAGCGCCCTGTCCGCGGGCGAGGCCCGGGCGTGGCTCGTGGAGCACGTCGACGAGGTGCTGGGGCTCTGCGAGCCGCTCTCCCACGTCATCCAGGCCTCGGCCGGCTTCGAGTCTTTGGTGGAATCGCTTCTGGGCGGGGACGTGGCCACGCTGCTCGTGGAAGACGCGGGCGCGGTAGAGCTCATCGCCGGACAGCTCGCCGCCGCCGGTGCCGCGGGCGAGGCGTCCTTCCTCATTCGCGACGACGCCAGTCCCTCCCGCATCCGCGGCGCGGCCCGTGTTTGGCGCGAGCGCTTCGGCGGGGCCGAGGGCGTTCCCCTTGTGGACGAGCTCCTCTTCCCGGAAGAGGCCCGGGGCGCCGTGGAGGCGCTTTTGGGCGATGTGGTGGTGTGCCCGACCCTGGAGGCGGCGCTTTCCGCCCACGGACGGGACGACGCGGCCCTGCGCTTCGCCACTCCGGATGGTGCCATCGTGTGGCCCTCCGGCAAGGTGAGCGTGGGAGGCGCCGTGGTGGACGAGGGCGCCGGCGTGCTCGCCCGCGTGCGCCACTTGGAAGAGCTGCGGGCGCAGCTTTCCGGCGCGGCGGCGGCCCAGGCCAAGGCCGAGGAGGCCCACCGCTTGGCCGAGGAGGCCCTGCGCCAGGCCCAAGCCACGTCCCTGGAGCTTTCCCAGGCCCTGGCCAACCTGCGCGGCCGTGCCGAGGCGGCCCGCAACACCGCGAGCGCTGCCGCCGAGAAGCTGGCCTCCTGCCGTCGCGAGCTGGAATCCGTCGAGCGCCAGCGCGCCGAGGCCGAGGCCGCCGTGGCATCGGCCCGTCCCAACGTGGAGTCCTTCGAGGCCCGGGTGAAAGAGCTGGACGCGGCGCTGGATGCGGGCAAGAAGAAGCAGGAGTCTCTGACCGAGGAGCTGGCGCCTCTGCGCCGCGAGGCCCATCGCGTCTCCGACAGCCTCGCCGAGGCGAAGCTGGCGCAGGCCACGCTCTCTGAGCGCACCACCTACGCCGAGCGCGTCCGCGATGCCCGCGTCCGCGACTTGGAGACTCTTGCCACCGCGAGCGAGGAGGCCCGTGTGGCCCTGCGCGCGAAGACGGTCTCCGCCGCCCGCATCGAGCCGGTGCTCGCCCTCATCGACGAGCTGACCGCCTCGGCCCAGAAGTGGACGCGTCAGCTGGAGGAGCAGGCCACCGCCGCCGAGGACTCCTCCACGGGCCTGCACGCCTCTGTCACCGAGGCCCGCGGCCAGGCCCATGAGGCCCACGCCCTCTTCGACGGCGTAAGCGAGCGCCTCAGTGAGGCCCGCGTGCAGAAGGGGCGGCTCGAGCTCCAGGTTGAGGCGGCGGTGAACCACATCGCGACCGACCTATCCGTGCCCCTGGAGACGGCGCTTTCCGTGCCGCCCCTGGAGAACCGCCCCGAGGTGGAGGACGCCCTGTTCAAGATCAACCGTCGCATCGCCAACCTCGGCACCATCAACCCGGATGCCGCCGAGGAGTACGATGCGCTGAAGGTGCGCTACGACTACCTGGCCGCCCAGCTGGACGACCTGGATCGCGCCCGGCGCTCGCTTTCGAAGATCAACCGCGTCATCGACGCGCGCATGAAGGAGGACTTCATCCGTACCTACGAGGCGGTGGATCGCAACTTCCAGGAGATCTTCTCCATCCTGTTCCCCGGTGGCAGTGCAAATTTGTCGCTGGTGGATCCGGACGACGTGGAGAACACCGGCGTGGAGGTGAACGCCCAGCCCAAGGGCAAGCGCATCGCGAAGATGATGCTTCTGTCCGGCGGCGAGAAGTCGCTCACGGCGCTCGCGCTCCTGTTCGCGGTCTACCGCATCCGCTCCACGCCCTTCTACATCTTGGACGAGGTGGAGGCGGCACTCGACGACACGAACCTGCGCCGTTTGGCGTCCTATATCGACAGCCTGCGCGACGAGACCCAGCTCATCATGATCACCCACCAGCGCCGCACCATGGAGATGGCCGACGTGCTGTTTGGCGTCTCCATGCAGGGTGACGGCGTCACCAAGGTCATCAGCCAGAAGCTCGACCAGGCCCTAAAGCACGCGGAGTAGGGGTCTCAGGCCACCTCGGCGATAATTGTATCGAAAAGCCCCAGGGCCTCGGGGCATGCATAGACTTTGTTGCGTCGACCGCGACTGACTTGGGTAATAATGCCGTGGGAGGATAGCAGGGTAATTATATTGGAGACAGTTGTATAGCTTGCCTCAGTTGCATGTGCAAGGGAGGCGATGGAAAAGACTGGGGCTCCAACGATGGCAATAAGAAGTTTGCGCATTGTTTTTGTCAGATGAACTTCCGATGAAATGAGGAGGGCCTCCCACTTGTCTACCATTTTCCCAATGATTGAAAATATCCCGTATTCGATCTGTATGGTGTTTTGCGAAGCTCGGGCAGTGTGGTAAATCCAGTCGTCAATCATTTGCACCTCGGTTTTGAGGGGAGAGAACCGGTAAGGTTGCAGGACCTTTTCCCGATTGCTTGTCTCGAGGGCTGGTGTTACTGCTATTGGGAGTATGAGATGCTTTATTAATCCTGCATTTTGCCAAAGACCTATCGACAGGGCGCAATTAAGTTGTTCGGTGTTGGAAGAAAACATTTTCGTTGCTTCCATTTGGTAATGGACGAGGGCGCCCTTGATTGAGGGGCTGAGTTTTGAATCGTTGATGAAGGCGGCAAGGTCTTTTAGAAATACAGGCAGTTCTAATGGCGAAGGCGGATGATAGATGCTCTCTCCCTGAATGGGACGAGGAGCTGAAAAATCGTGATTTCGAAGACCTGCAGATACGCCTGGATTGTATATAGCGCTTAAAGTGGAATGGAGCGACAGGATAAAACTGGGGGTAATGGTGCTGGGCAACCCTGAATCGAGCAGCTTGGTTTCGATGTTTGCCATCTGACAGGCGCATCGCGAAGCGTTGAAGATATCTCGGTTTATTTCGTTGAATCCAAACGATTCAAGACGAGAAATGCTGACGGAACCTTTGTTGTTCGGGGG
>CABSMC010000066.1 GCA_902478715.1 uncultured Adlercreutzia sp. | reverse complement strand
CTACCAAAGAGGAGTGGAAGATGGTCGTCGAGACCAAGAAGATCATGGGCGACCCGAATATCGAGGTGGCAGCCACCTGCGTGCGCGTACCGGTGCTGCGCTGTCATGGCGAGGCCATCAACGTGGAGTTCGCCGATGAGGTGACCGTGGAGGCGGCCCGCGCGGCGCTCGAGGCGGCCCCCGGCGTGGAGGTGATGGATGACACCGCGAACAAGGTGTACCCGATGCCTGGTCTGCTTGCTGGCACCGACGGCACCTTCGTCGGACGTTTGCGCAAGGATCCGACCGTGCCCCACGGCATCGCCTTCTGGGATGTGGCCGACCAGATCCGCAAGGGAGCGGCCCTGAACGCCGTGCAAATCGCCCAGCTGCTTTTGCCGTAGAGCGCTGCTCTCGTTTCCAGTTTCGTGAGGCGGTTCTCGGGCCGTTCGCTCTGGCAGCATGCCGCACAGGCTGCCTTGGCGCCCTCGGTTGCAGCGATGGTGCCGTCTCGGCAGAACCGCCCTGGCGCTATTTCGAGTGGCTGGTCTTGATGCCATCCCGATCGGGCGAAGTAAGTAGAAGGATCCCCCAATGGAGCCCCGCTATGGGGCTCCATTTTTTCTGCGCGGGCCCGTGCGGCGGCATTGTGCCTACTGGGTCTCGGGCAGTCATCGGTCTTTTGCGCGTATCTCGCCCGCGCCGCCTATCGCGATGATCCGAACGACTGATGGCCGCTCGGTCAACGAACCCCTCGGTTTCTGCATGAGATCTCGAGTTATAAGCGTCTCAGGAGTTGCTGAGGGGCCGGCGCAAAAGCACCGCGGTTCTGCGCGCTTCTCTGAACTGGTGTTTTCCAAAAGTCCTTTCTAGCTGTGGTCTTTCTTGGAAAGAGATGACGCTTATAACTCGAGATCTCATGCAGAAAAGGGCATCTTCGTTGACTGAACCTGTCGGCAATCAATCTGCGTGAACCGCCAATGTTCTCAGGACGGTCGTTGCGCTTCGTTTTCCCGTGAGCGAGGACGGTTCGTGCGAGCTACTTCTGCCAAGCAGTTCAGGCCTTCTCTCAACGTGCAAAGGCGCGGTTGCGATAAAAGTAACTGTTCTGCTCATGAATGTCGGTTCGGCAGATTTACCGCATGTGCGCCTCGCGACAGCTAAAGCCTGTTATCTTGCAGCGCATGGAAGTGATCTTCAGTCATACAACAGCTTTGGATTTTCTCAGGATGTGGTCGTGCAATCATCCTCTGGCTTTGCGTGCCTTCCACGATCTGCGCTCGCGTGATGTGGGGCACCTTCCTTCCTCCCATTTGAAAAGCTTCAGCTCGCTTGCCCGTGCCGCAGATACCGAGGCTGCTGTTCGTGCGGCCATCGAGAGTGCGAAAAGGCCCAGCCTGAAGCGAATGCTCGAAGAGCTATGGGGCAACGCCACGGTCGAGCGCCCTCTTCACGTTCTCGCGCGGCCCAAAATCGGGCGTCATTCCACGAAGCGTGTTTGCTTCCATCAGCTTGCTGCGCCGCTGCCGCGTGGGGCCTTTCTCGAAATCGCTCCCGGCGTGGCCGTATGCTCTCCTGAACTTGTATTTGTCCAACTGGCCGAAACCCTCCCTATGGGCGAGCTCATTGCTTTGGGATATGAGTTTTGCGGATGCTATCCCCTTGAGGCGAATCGTTCGGGCGCGCTCGTGCGGGCGCAGCTTACAACGCCGGCCCGACTCTCCGCGTTCGTTAACCGCGTCGAGCGCATGAAAGGCCTGCGGAAAGCGCGCATCGCTGTTCAGTTCGTCTGCGCGAAATCTGCTTCTGCCAAGGAGACGGAAATGGATGCGTTGCTTATGACGCCCATGCGGTGGGGCGGTTTGGGCCTGCCTCCGGCACTCGCCAACGAGCCGGTTGCGCTTTCGGAGGAGGCGGCGCGCATCGCACGGGGCGATCGGGTGGTATGCGACCTTCTGTGGCCGCAGGCCCGCGTTGCGGCGGAGTACGACGGCCTTGCCTTTCATGGCGGGCGACATCAGCAGGCGCGTGATTCCCGGCGCCGCGACGCCCTCATCGCCGATGGCTTCGATGTTGTAACGGTTACGTCCTCGCAGATCGATAGCGTCTCAGAGTTCATCGAGATAGCCGACGCCCTCTCGCGCAAAACAAGAGGCAGAACTCCTGTGCGCCCTGTCTCGTTTCTCGACCGCCATCTGCAGCTTCGCCACGAGCTGCGCGCATTTCACCACCAGCACTTTCCGCCAGTCTCCCCCTCAGAAGAGGGCGACGCGTAGCTCACGTTCGCAAACCGTGCGGCCTGCTGAGATGGGTCAAGCAAGAAGGCGCTTCGTGCGGCCGAGTTCGGGATGGGTGCCGGAGCGTCACTTGAAGATGATCATCGGCCTTCGGTCGACGAGCTGCCCTGAAATTGCAGCAGATCGCGAGTTGTAAGCGTCCGATGTCGAGATGCCGAACGGAATCTTTTTGATCTGAAGAGCGTGACCTGGGGGTTTGCTGAAAAGATCCTTCGAAGTGCCTCAATGGGCTGCTCGCAGACGCTTATAACTCGAGATCTCGTGCAGAAATCGGAGGGTTCGTTGACTGGACCCAATGCGAGTCGCGGAATCGCCGTAGGCTCCTTCTCAGATTGCCTCGGACTTGTTGCGAAAGACGGCGCGGACGAGGTATTCCACGTTGCCTTCGGGGCCGGTGATGGGGGATTCGACCACCCCGGTTGCGGTGAACCCTGCGGCGGCGAGGGCGGTCTTTACTTCCTCCACAGTGCGCAGTCGCACTGCCTCATCGCGGACGACGCCCCGGTCGGTCTCGTCGTGGGCCGATTCGAACTGAGGTTTCACCAGGCCGATGAAGATCGTGCCCGGGCGGCTGAAGCGGGGAAAGAGGGGGGCGAGTGCCGCCAGGCCGATGAAGGATACGTCGATGACAATGAGGTCGAAGGGTGCGCCGACCTCGGCGGGATCGGCGTCCTTGATGTTCGTGCGCTCGAAGACGGCCACTCGCGGGTCTTGGCGGATCTTCCAGGCGAGCTGCCCGTAGTTCACGTCGAGGGCCGCCACGCGCGAGGCGCCCGCCTGCAGCAGGCAGTCGGTGAAGCCGCCGGTGGACGAGCCGATATCCAGGCAGTTCATGCCGGCGACGTCCTGCTTGAACGCGTCAAGCGCCCCCTGGAGCTTCTTGCCGCCGCGGGAGACGAATTGCTTGCGGCCGCGAATGAAGATGTCGGCCGTGGGCGCGACCTTTATCGCGGCGCTTGTGGCGTACATGTCATCTACCCGCACCTCGCGCGCCATGACGGCGCGCAGCGCGGCAGCGCGATCGGGGAACTCCCCCCGCTCTACCAACAGGTCGTCCAGGCGCATTTTTTTGGGCTTAGTGTTCATGCCGAGTATTATACGCGAGAGGAGCGCTCGGGGTTCGCGTGTCGGCGATTGCCCTTGCTGCGGTGCAGTCGCGATGGTGGGAGTGGGCTTCGGCGATAGGGACGCAAGCCGCGTTGGGTGGCGCGCGAAATCGACGCGTCTTCTAGCGCATCAGCAGCTCGCGGCTTGTGGAAGAGAGCTGATTCGCAAGAGCCTTACGGTCGATGCCTTTCAGTTGCGCGATGCCGGAAAGGGCGTTGTTCAGCTCGGCGCGCCAAACTTCGGCGGGTAGGTTGTCGCCAGCGCGTGCGGGCATGTCGGTTTCCAGGAGTAGCTGACCTAGGGGAATCTGCCGGGCGTATTCTCGTCCGCGCCGCGAGGCCAGCATGCGCGGCCCCACCGAAAAGAAGCAGCCAAGCTTGACGGCTCGATGCAAATCATCGGAAGTGCCTGAGAACCAGTGAAAGATCACGCGATGCAGCGCAAAGGTGCTGGCTTGTTCGAGCGCATCGAGTGCTGCGGCGGCGGCATTGACGGCGTGGATGGAGATGAGCTTCGGCGCAGTGTCGGTGGCGCTGCGGACAGGAGCGCCACCGATGGGCGGGCTCGCCTGGAGGTTCGTGGTTGCGGTACGGGTTCGGCCTTGCCCGCTGGTTGCTGCTGCGCTTTCGGGGTCGATAGATGCTAAAGGCGATACAGACTCGTTGCATGCAGCCAGAATGCAAGCGAAAGCGCTCGTCTGCAGGGCACGGCTCTCTTTCGTATCGCGCGGGCCGGCGAAGTCGAGCCCGATCTCACCGATGAAGCGGGTCGTGCGCGCGAGCTCGCAGAATTGGGCCAGCTCGGTTTCGCCCACGCGCCCGTCGGCAATCCACCAAGGGTGCGCGCCCAACCCGAGGGCGACATTCGGCGCAGAGGCCAAGATGAGTTGCAGCTGTTCGTATTCCGCCGGTTCCACCGTGCAGGAGAAAGCGCCGATGCCCGCCGCCGCGCCGTCTTTGGCCGTTGCACCGGGGGAGGGGACAAATCCCAAATGGCAGTGCATATCGTAAAGTGTTTCCATGAGGGTAGCATACCAGCCCCCTTGTCGATTGTGAAGGATTTCGCGCTTTCGTTTGACGCCGTTGGCGCTTCCTCCGCGGCGCGACGGCGCAATCGAACGCGATTGGGGATCTGCCTCTGTACGCCATAGGGTGGTTTGTCGAGTCTCGGGTTGCTGGTTAGGTATAATGCTTCGACAAACGTCGATCACAGAGAAGAGCGGAACCCTATGTCCACTATCGCGAATATCATTTGGATTATCTTCGGCGGCCTGTTCACGGCCATTGGGTGGTGTTTGGCGGGAATTATTTTCTCCATCACCATCATCGGCATTCCGCTGGGGCGGCAGTGCTTCAAGATGGCATCGCTGACGCTGGCGCCTTTCGGCAAGAGCATCGTTTACGGCGGAGGCGCGCCGTCGCTTATAGCCAACATCTTCTGGCTGATTTTGGCCGGGTTGCCCATGGCCTTTTCCTATGCGTGCCTAGGTGTGGTCTACTGCATCACCGTGATCGGCATCCCCGTCGGCCTGCAGTGCTTCAAGATGGCGAAGCTCTCCCTGCTGCCTTTCGGCGCGCAGGTGGTGTGAATCGAAGGGAGTAGGTATTCGCGAGCTTAAGGGTTCCTACTTGTTGCTGGGGATGGTCTCGTGGTCGTAAACGCCCACCATGCGTATAACGTGGTTCCGCTCGCGGCGGAAGTGCACCACGAGAACGTCGTCGTCGAAAACATGGAATTCGTAATGGGATCCGTCGGCGTAGGGCGACTTAGTCAATAGATGGTCGTTCCAGCCGTTCTCTTCGACGAAACCTTTCTCCGCAAGTTCTCGAATGCAGTCACGGATGACTGAGATGACTTCTGCGAACTGCTCGTGGGTGTATTTTCCTCGAAGTGCTTTGGCCGTCTGCCAAAAATGGCCGCTCACTTTAACGGTGTAGCGGTTCATTGGCCGACCTCTGCCGCAGTCAGGCCCAGATCGGTTAGAACATCCTCGGGAATGACGTAGGAGCTGTCCGCTGTTGCGGCATCGTCGGGGATGAGGCCGTATTCTTGGGCCTCAGCATAAACCATATCCCTGCGCACGTTCTCGGCGAGGGCAACGGCATTGTTCGTGTTGAAGATGCCGTCGAAGGGCGTGCGATTCTCGCGCGCGACTTGCGTGACCATCATGCGCATGGCCATGGGCGTGGTAATGCCGCTGCGCGCGAAGGCCGCATCTGCTTTTCGTTTGATGTCGTCGTCGACGGTAACCTGAATAAGAGCCATAGCACACCTCCTATGTAGATACCATAGTTTAACATAGGATAGCAGAATTACGAGGGGCCTAGTGATCACGCCCCCTCAGCGCGCAGGTGGTTTAAGGCGGGGCGAGGCGTCTGAGGCTACGCTGCTTCCGGGTTCTCGTTGGCGCCGAGGTCCTCGGGGACGGTCTGCTCCTCGAACTCGGTTTGCTGCACCTTCTCGGCCTGGGTGGGGTTCATCCAGTCGCCAGCGGCGGCGAACGCGATGCAAAGCCCGATGACGGCCACGATGGCGACGATGATCCAGATGAGTCCGGGATGTTTGCGCGTGTTCGCCTTCGGGCCCCCGCGATCGACCTCGAATTCCTGCATGGCGGGAAACTCCGGGTCGCTTGCGGAGGATTCCAGAACGTCGGGCTCCTCGGCGGCCAAGGGGTCGCGCTCGGCGAAGGTCTCATGGTGCTTGTGACCCTCGCGGGCCTTCTCGTGCTCGTTGTGCTTGTGCTCGCTCATGGTACGTCCTCTCTCATCGACGCGCCGCCGCTGTGTGCGTTCGCGTGTTTCTGCCGTGCGTTGCCGCGGCTTCTCCTCCTGCGGCCCGACCTTGTTGTATCCTATGGTGACCCATTCAACGATCCCCAAACGGCGCGGTTGGCGCATTGTCGCCAACCGCTTTGCTGTCTGTCGAAGAAGTGAAAGAAACAGGAGCGCTCCATGCCCATCGACATCGACACCTTAAACGGCCCGCAGCGCGAGGCGGTTGTGACTACGGAAGGCCCGCTTCTGGTGCTGGCCGGCGCCGGTTCCGGCAAGACGCGGGTGCTCACGTACCGCATCGCCAACATCCTGGAGCAGGGCCTGGCGGCCCCGTGGGAGATCCTCGCCATCACCTTCACCAACAAGGCGGCCGCCGAGATGCGCGAGCGTCTGGCGCAGCTCGTGGGCACGCGCTCGCGGGGCATGTGGGTGTCCACGTTCCACTCCATGTGCGTGCGCATGCTGCGGGCCGACGCCGAGCGGTTGGGCTTCACGAAGAACTTCACCATTTACGACACGGACGATTTGAAGCGGCTGTACAGGGACATCATGGCTGAGCTGAACATCGATCCGAAGCGCTTTCCCGTGAACCAGCTGATGAACCGCATCTCCCAGGCGAAGAACGACCTCGTTACCCCCGGCAACTTCGACGCCCACGACCCGGTGGGCAAAGTGGCCGAGCGCGTGTACGAGCGGCTGCAGGAGCGCCTTCGGGCGGCCAACGCCTTCGATTTCGACGACCTTCTTCTGTACGGCTACCTGCTGTTGAAGAACCACGAGGACGTGCGCGAGGCCTACCAGGACCGCTTCCGCTATCTCATGGTGGACGAGTACCAGGACACCAACCGCGCCCAGTACGCCATCACCCAGCTGCTCGCCGCCAAGAACCGCAACATCATGGTGGTGGGCGACGACGACCAGTCCATCTACTCCTGGCGCGGCGCCGACTTGCGTAACATCTTGGAATTCGAAAGCGACTACCCCGAGGCCAAGGTGGTGAAGCTGGAGCAGAACTACCGCAGCGTGGGCAATATCTTGGCGGCGGCCAACGCCGTCATCGCGAACAACCAGCACCGCAAGGAGAAGCGCCTGTTCACGGACTCGGGCGACGGGGAGAAGATCTCGGTGTATCTGGCCACCGACGAGCGCGACGAGGGCCGCTGGATCGCCGGGGAGATCGACCGGCGCCGGGCCGAGGGCACTTCCTACAACAACATGGCCGTGTTCTACCGCACCAACGCCCAGTCGCGTATGCTCGAAGATATGCTGTTGCGCGCCGGCGTGCCCTACCGCATCGTCGGGGGCACGCGCTTCTTCGATCGCGCCGAGATCCGCGACGTGATGGCCTACCTCACGCTGGTGGTGAACCCGGCCGACGACATCGCGGCCAAGCGCGTCGTCAACGTGCCGCGCCGCGGTATCGGCAAGACCACCATCGAGCGCATCGACCAGTACGGCCGCGAGATGAACATGCCGTTTCTCACAGCGGCCGAGCTGGCGGTGGTCGATCCGGACATCCGCGCCTCCACCCGCAATGCCGTGGGGGAGTTCATCCAGGTCATCAAGGACGGCGCCACCTACGGGGGCGATTTGCGCAAGGTCGTGGAGATGATCATCGACAAGGCCGGCCTCATTCGCGCCCTGCAGGACGAGGGCACCGACGAGGCGCGCGGGCGCGTCGAGAACATCCAGGAGTTTCTGGGCGTTGTGGACGAGTTCGTGCAGACCCACGATGCGGAGGAGTCCGACTTCGCCGCGCCGACGGTGGGCGAGGACGAGTCCGCCGAGCCCGTGCGCGTACTGCGCGGCGACTCGCTGGCCGATTTCATCGAATGGGTGCGCCTGCGCACCGATCTGGACACGGTGACCGAGGACGGGCAGGCCGTCACCCTCATGACCGTGCACTCGTCCAAGGGCCTGGAATTCGACTGCGTCTGGGTGGCCGGCATGGAGGAGACCCTGTTCCCCCACATGAACTCCGTGGGCGACGCGGCGGCCGTGGAAGAAGAGCGGCGCCTCGCCTATGTGGCCATCACTCGCGCCCGCAAGCGCCTGTGCCTTACCTGCGCCCAGCAACGGCAGATTTTCGGCCAGACCCACGCGAACCCCGTCTCGCGCTTCATCGGCGAGATCCCCAGCGAGCTGCGTCAGACGAGCGGGCTTGGCTCGGCGGGCTTTTCCGGGACCGGTTGGGAGAAGCGCGGGAGCCGTCGGGGCATCGCCGGTTCGGGCACCGAGGCGGGGGAGGGCCGCGTGTTCGGGCGCTCGAGCGCCTCGGGGGCGCAGGGGCGCTCGTTCGCCGAGTACCGCGCGGCCACGGGTACGGGGCGTGCGGCCGGCAGCGTCGGCGGCGCATCCCGCGGCGGTTTGGGTTCGGGCTCGGGCCGCATTGGCGCGGGGGTGAACCCGAATGCGGGCAAGAAGGCCGCCGCGCAGACGACGTTCGCTGCGGGAGATGCCGTCGACCACAAGACCTTCGGTCGCGGTACCGTGGTGAAGGTCGACGGCGACACCCTGCACGTCAAGTTCGCCAAGACCGGCCAGACTAAGAAGCTGCTGAAAGACTACGCCCCCATCGTGAAGATCGGGTAGGCGCCCTGCCAAGAAGACGGCGGCCCGGATCGCGTCGATCTGGGCCGCCGTGCTGGAAGCGTCTGTCGCGTTACCCTAGCACCCCGCGCAGAAGGCGCAGGCGGACGGGGCCTTGGCGATGCCGCCGAGGGCCGTCTCGCGCAGTTCGGGGGGAAGGCCCCGGCCCACTTCGTCCATGACGGCCACGGCCTCGTCGAAGCTGATGAGGTTCTGGACGCCGGAAAGGGCGATCTGGGCGCTGACGAAGGCGACGGAGGCCGCCGTGGCGTTGCGCTTCTGGCAGGGCACTTCCACAAGGCCGCCTACCGGGTCGCATACCAGGCCGAGCAGCGACATCATTACATTCGCGCCGGCGGCCAGGCAGCGGTCGGGGGCACCGCCGGCAAGCGCGACGGCCGCCGCAGCCGCCATGGCGGCCGCGCTTCCCACCTCGGCCTGGCAGCCGCCCTCGGCGCCGGACACGCTGGCGTTGCGGGCGATGAGATACCCCAGGCCCGCCGCGGTGAGGATGCCCTCGCGCAGCTCCTCGCCGGTGAAGCCGCGCTCGTCGCGCAAGGCGAGAAGCACACCCGGCAGCACGCCGGCCGAGCCCGCGGTGGGGGTGGCCACGATGACGCCCATGCGTCCGTTGGTCTCCAGGGTCGCCAGGGCATACTGGGCCGCCCGGGCCGCCAGGGGATCCACCAGGCGGTGCTGAGGGTCGGTGTCTTCCAAAGCCGTCCGCAGCTTCGCTGCCTCGCCGCCGATGAGGCCGCCCACAGAGGGCTGCGGATTATCCAAGGGCTCGGTGGCGGCGTTGCCCATCACTTCCAAGACGCGATCGAGGTAGGCGTCGATGCCGGCTTCGGTGCCCTGCTTGGCGCACAGCGCCTCCTCGCGGGCGCGGAAGGCCTGGGCGATGGTGACGCCCTCACGCTCGCAGAGCGCCAAAAGCTCCTCGCCGGAGGCGTAGTCCCAGCGGGCGAAGCGCTCCTCGGCATCCTCGGGCACGGGTACTTCCTTGCCGTCGCCGGCGCAAGTGGCGGGCACCACGCGCGCGTTGATGATGTCCGGGTGGTCCATCAGAAGCTCACGCACGCCCGCATCCACGTCGCTATCGGTCTCGAGGACGGTGTAGGCGTCGCCGCGCTTGGCCGTGCGGTGCAGATTTGCGTTGGCGATGTTGATGCCGCAATCGGCCAGCACGCCGGCGATGTGGGCGAGCACTCCGCGCACATCGCGCTGGTGCACGACCACGCTCGTGTGCTCGCCGGTGATGTCCACGTCGATGCCGTTGATGCGCCGGATGACCGCAGCGCCGCCGCCGATGGAGACGCCCCGCATTTCCAAGGTGCGCCCCTCGCGGCTCTCGCAGCGGATGTCCACGGTGTTGGGGTGGGCCACCTCGGTGGTCGTGTCCCAGACGATTTCCACCTGCACGCCGGCGGCCTTCGCCAGGGCGAAGGCGTCGGCCACGCGCGGGTCGTCGGTTTTAAGGCCTAGAATGCCGGCTACCAGGGCCTTGTCGGTGCCGTGGCCGGAGCCGGTGGCGGCGAAGGAGCCGTACAGGGTGAAGACGGCGCGTTCGGGCTGCTCACCGAAGAGCTTGCGCGCCATGGAGGCGAGGGCCAAAGCCCCCGCCGTGTGCGAGCTCGACGGCCCCACCATGATCGGGCCGATGATGTCCCTCAAACCGTAGGTTTTCACAAGCGCTCCTTTCGCATCCCCTGTCCGCAGAGCAGTTCAGGGCTTCATTTCATCGAAGAAGCCTATCATAGCCCATCGCCTAACGGGCGCAGAGGCGCTATACTGCCTCAAAACCGTAAGTTGGTGAGAAAGGGGAACCTTCATGTCTTCCAAAATCCTCGTCGTGGGCCATCGCAACCCCGACAACGACTCCATCGCCGCAGCCGTGGGCTACGCGCATCTGAAGAACGCGCTGGCCGCCCGCGACGGCGAGGCCGACGCCGTCGAGTACGTGCCCGCCCGTCTGGGGCCGCTGCCGGTGGAAAGCGCCTGGATTCTGGAGCAGAACGACATCGCCGAGCCGGTGCTCATCGAGAACGTGAACCCCGTCGAGCGCGATGGCGAGGAAGTCAAGCAGAAGGTTATCCTCGTGGATCACAACGAGATCGGCCAGGCGGCCCCGGGTATCGAGAACGCCGAGGTCGTCGAGATCATCGACCACCACCGCATCGCCGACATCTCCACGGCCAACCCCATCCTCTTTTTGAACCTCCCCATCGGCTCCACGGCCACCATCGTCACGCTTCAGTTCCGCCAGACCGGCATCGAGCTGCCCGATTCCATCGCCCGCGTGCTCCTGTCGGCCATCCTCACCGACACGGTCATCATGAAGTCGCCCACCTGCACCCCGGTGGACGTCGACCAGGTGAACTTCCTCGCCGACAAGCTCGGCATCGACGCGGTGGAATACGGCATGGACATCTTCCGCACCCGTGGCGGCGAGGACAAAATGCCCATCGCCAAGCTGGTCGAGGCCGACTCCAAGGAGTTCAAGGTGAACGACGACGTGACGGTGCTCATCGCCCAGCGTGAGACGGTGGATCTCCCCACCGTTATGGCCCGCGAGGCAGAGATCCGCGACCATATGAAGAAGCTCGTGGAAGATAACGGCTACGAGTTCGCCCTGTTGCTCGTCACCGACATTCTGGCCGAGGGCTCGCAGTTCATCGTGGAGGGCGACCCGGCCCGCGTGAACCGCGTCTTCGAGATCGAGTGTCAGGAGGGCGGCAACTGGATGCCCGGCGTGCTGTCCCGCAAGAAGCAGGTGGCCGCGCCTATCCTTGCCTCGTAATAATTCCTTGAGGAATTATTACGCGACGCTGCGGGTCCGACAGGCACCTGGCCTTGCCCCTTGTTTTTGCCACGGCGCGGCACGAAGGCCACTTGGGCAAAAGGTGGGGCAAATCCAGGCACCTGTCGGACCCTCGCTGTTTTCCTTGGGCGCATCCCTGCGACAAAAAGTTTAGGATTTTTGGAAAGAAGGACCCCTATGAACCCCGATCGCGTGCTTGAATCGTTTTTGGAAATGGTGGCCATCGAGAGTCCGTCGTGGCACGAGGCTCCCATGGCGGCCTATTGCGCGGAGAAGCTGGCAGAAATGGGATTCACGGTCACCTTCGACGCGTCTGCGGCGGAAACGGGGTCGGATACGGGCAACCTCATCGCGCATTTGGCTGGCACGGTGCCGGGGCGCATCGGGTTTTCGGCGCATCTGGATACGGTGAAGCCCTGTGCGGGCATCGAGGCGGTCATCGAGCAGCGCCATATCTGCGACGACATTACCTGCCGCATGGCCGAGGTTGTCTGCTCGGCGGGAGACACGATCCTCTCGGCCGACGACAAGGCCGGCATTGCCGCCATTTTCGAGGGGCTGCGCTCGACGTTGGAATCCGACGCGCCCCGGCCCGACATTACGGTGCTGCTCACCACCTGCGAGGAGCAGAGCCTGTTAGGCGCCGGCGCCTTGGCCGAGGACGCGCTCGCGTGGCCGGAGGATCTGCCGGCGGCTACCCCGGAAGCCGAGCGCGACGGACGTTTCCCGCTGTTCGTGCTCGATGCGGACGGGGCGCCGGGCACCATCATCATGGGCGCGCCCTACCACTGGACGCTGCGCGCTCGCATCGAGGGCCGTGCCGCCCATGCCGGTGTGGAGCCGGAGGAGGGTGTCTCCTCCATTCAGATCGCCGCAGCCGCCGTGGCCCCTATGCCGCTCGGACGTATCGACGAGTGCACTACGGCCAACGTCGGCCGCATCGAGGGCGGCGTGGCCGTGAACATCGTGCCCGCCGTCGTGACGCTTTCGGGGGAGTGCCGCTCGCTGTACGAGGATCGCGTGCTCGCCCAGCGCGATGCCATGACCCGCGCTTTGGAAGAAGCCGCCGCCCGCTTCGGCGGTCGGGTGGAAGTGGCCTGGGAGCTGGACTACCCGGCCGTCGTGCACGAGGCCGGCGACGCCATCGTCGCGCATCTTGAGGCCGCTGCGGCCGCTTGCGGCCTCACGCCCCGCCATGCCACCTCCGGCGGCGGCGCGGATGCGAACATTCTCGGCACGAAGGGCACCGACGCCATCACGCTCGGCATCGGCATGACCAACTTCCATTCCGTCGACGAGTATATAGAGGTAGCCGACCTTCAGAACATAGCCCGCTACGTCGAGGCCCTCATCGCCGAGTACGCCTAAGTGCGACGGTACCAAACTTCTTGTTTTGACAGGCACGGGTACCAAACTCCCCGTTTTGACGGCGCTCGGCGTCCGTTCCTGCCCGCACTTTCGGCAGTTGTGGACAAATTGTGCCGCTCGCCGGAAGGGATAGATACGCCCGGGTGCGTGGCGTTTGACACACAGCGGGAACCCTCGTAATATACCGCCTCGCGCCTCTTAGAGGCGCTTGTTTTGTGCAGTGCAAGCCCGTGGAAAAAGGAAAGGAAAAGAGTCTTGCCTACAATTAACCAGCTGGTCCGCAAGGGCCGCAAGAAGACGGTCGACAAGTCGAAGACCCCGGCGCTCAAGGGCAACCCGCAGAAGCGCGGCGTGTGCACCCGCGTGTACACCACGACCCCCAAGAAGCCGAACTCCGCTCTTCGCAAGGTCTGCCGTGTGCGTCTCGTCAACGGTATGGAGGTCACGGCCTACATCCCCGGCGAGGGCCACAACCTCCAGGAGCACTCCATGGTGCTCATCCGCGGCGGCCGTGTAAAGGACCTTCCCGGTGTCCGTTACAAGGTCATCCGCGCGGCGCTCGACTGCGCTGCGGTGGACAACCGCAAGCAGGCCCGCAGCCGCTACGGCGCCAAGCGCCCGAAATAACGTTCGTTAAGCCGCGCGGGCCGGTAGAGTCTGGGTAAGGAGCCCCACCGACCTAATGGACGCCGAACCGGTGCCCCGAAGCGCGCAGAAGCAAAAGGAGTAACTACATGCCGCGTCGTGCAGCAGCAGTCCGCCGCGAAACGCAGCCGGACGCAAAGTTCAACAACCGTCTCGTCACGCAGCTCATCAACAAGGTTCTGCTTGACGGCAAGAAGTCCATCGCCGAGAACATCGTCTACGGCGCCTTCGACCTGGTCCAGGAGAAGACCGGCGAGGATCCGCTGACCGTGTTCAAGAAGGCCATGGACAACGTCCGCCCCACCCTCGAGTGCAAGCCGAAGCGCGTGGGCGGCGCCACTTACCAGGTGCCGATGGAGGTCAACTCCCGTCGTGCCACCACGTTGGCGATCCGCTGGATCGTCGACTTCTCCCGCAAGCGCAAGGAGCACACCATGCGCGAGCGTCTCGCCAACGAGATCATCGACGCCTCCAACAACACGGGCGCCGCTGTGAAGAAGCGCGAGGACATGTACAAGATGGCCGAGGCTAACCGTGCGTTCTCGCACTACCGCTTCTAGGGCTGGTGAAGATACATGGCTAAAATCGATCTGAGGGATACGCGCAACATCGGCATCATGGCCCACATCGATGCAGGCAAGACCACCACGACCGAGCGCATCCTCTACTACACGGGCAAAACTCATAAGATCGGCGAGGTGCACGACGGCGCTGCCACCATGGACTGGATGGTCCAGGAGCAGGAGCGCGGCGTGACCATCACCGCTGCAGCCACCACCTGCTTTTGGAAGTACCCCGGCGGCAAGGCCGACGGCAAGGAGTACCGCTTCCAGATCATCGACACCCCCGGCCACGTGGACTTCACGGCCGAGGTGGAGCGCTCCCTGCGCGTGCTCGACGGCACCGTCGCCGTGTTCGACGCCGTTGCCGGCGTGCAGCCGCAGTCCGAGACGGTCTGGCGCCAGGCCGAGCGCTACGGCGTTCCCCGCATCGCCTTCATCAACAAGTACGACCGCGTGGGCGCCGACTTCTTCCATGCCATCCAGACCATGCGCGACCGTCTGGATGCGAAGGCCGTGGCCGCCCAGATTCCCATGGGCGCCGAGGACAACTTCTGGGGCGTCATCGACCTCGTGACCATGACCGCGTGGGACTTCAAGGCCGACGACAAGGGCATGACCTACCCCGAGCCGATGGACGAGATCCCGGCCGAGTTCAAGGAAGATGCCGAGCTGTACCACCAGGAGCTGCTTGAGGCCGCCGCCGACTGCGACGACGAGCTGATGGAGAAGGTCCTCATGGAGGAGGAGATCTCCGTCGACGAGCTGAAGGCCGCCATCCGCAAGGGTGTTATCGCCTGCCAGATCAACCCCGTGTTCGTGGGCTCCGCCTACAAGAACAAGGGTGTGCAGGAGCTGCTGGACGCCGTGGTCGACTACATGCCCTCCCCGGTGGACATCCCGCCGATCAAGGGTACCAACCCCGACACCGGCGAGGAAGAGGAGCGTCCGGCTGATCCGAAGGCTCCGTTCGCTTCGTTGGCCTTCAAGATCATGACCGACCCCTATGTGGGCAAGCTCACCTACCTGCGTGTGTACTCCGGCCATCTGGACGCCGGCAGCTACGTGCTGAACGCCACGAAGGGCAAGAAAGAGCGCATCGGCCGTCTGCTGCAGATGCACTCCAACCAGCGCGTCGACATCGACGCCGTGTCCGCTGGCGACATCGTTGCTGTTGTGGGTCTGAAAGACACCTCCACCGGTGACTCCCTGTGCGCCGAGGACGCTCCCGTCATCCTGGAGTCCATGGAGTTCGCCGATCCGGTTATCGACATCGCCGTGGAGCCCAAGACCAAGGCCGAGCAGGACAAGATGGCCATCGCCCTGCAGAAGCTCGCCGAGGAGGACCCGACCTTCCGTGTGTCCACCAACCATGAGACTGGTCAGACCATCATCGCCGGCATGGGCGAGCTGCACCTCGAGATCATCGTCGACCGTCTGCTGCGCGAATTCAAGGTCGAAGCTAACGTTGGTAAGCCCCAGGT
>CABSMC010000065.1 GCA_902478715.1 uncultured Adlercreutzia sp. | reverse complement strand
CTCTTCTTTCGCTCTCATCTCGTCGCCAACCGATTCAGCAGCATGATGCCCTTCCATATTTGCTGCCCCTCTTTCTTTCAACTTTCGCCCAACAACTCCTCCTGTCCCATTACCTTCTATCCCCCCTCCTTCAATCCCTCCCCTCCTCCCCACTTTCCTACCCCCAGCCCTATCAGGCTAAACGCGAAGTTTACCCCGCTGGGGTAATAGCTTTTAGGGGCGGCGCGGCGCACACTGGGCGCCATCGTTTCTGTCACGACAAGGAAGGGAGGAAGCGATCATGAGCATCGATGAAGAGAAGAGGGCCGCGGGGGCGCCGAGCCATGCGGGCCCGGCAACGGACACAAGCTCGGCCGCAGCTGCCGGCTCGGCGACGGCCACGGGCGGACCGGCCCCCAAGAAGCATCCCAAGCGCGGGTGGATCGTCGCCGGCGTGGTGGCGGCCGTCATCGTGGTGGCCGGCGCCGGGTTCTGGGTGTGGCACGAGCAGCCGAGCTTCTGCAACGCCATCTGCCACAGCCCCATGGACTACTACGTGGAGACCTACGACTCCGGCGACCCGCAGCTGGGCGTGACCGTGCACGCGAAGGCCGGCGAGTCGTGCCTCGACTGCCACACCGCCGAGCTGACGACCCAGATCTCGGAGGTAATGGCCTGGGTGTCCGACAACTATCCCATGACCGAAGACGGCACCATGCTGGCCACGGGCAAGCAGTTCGCCAGCGAGGAGTTCTGCGCGCGTCCCGAGTGCCACGGAGGCAAGTCCTTCGACGAGATCACCGCGGGCCTGTGGGGATTCGCCGGCAACGACGAGAAGTACAACCCGCATTCCAGCCATCAGGACATGGCCTTGGAATGCGGCGACTGCCACAAGGCCCACGAGAACCAGGTGCTCGTCTGCAACGAGTGCCATGATCTGACCCTGCCCGAAGGATGGGAGGCCCCCAATGTCCAGTAACGTAACACGTCGCAGCTTCTTCAAAGGCGCCGGCCTCGCGGCCATGGGCGCCCTGACCGCCGGCACGCTGTCCGGTTGCGGCCAGGGCTACGCGGCCGCAACCCCGGCCAACCCGAGCGCCGGCGACTTCGGCGGCCCCTCCTGGCTGGGAGCGCCGCCCGTCATCGACGAGGCCGACATCGCCGAGACCATCGAGACCGAGGTGCTCGTCGTAGGCATGGGCACCGGCGGCATTCCGGCCATGATCTCGGCGGCCGAGAACGGTGCGAAGGTGCTCGGCATCGACCGCCAGGGCACCCCGCACAACGTCCGCGAGGACATCGGCGCCATCGACTCGCGTCTGCAGCAGGCCTCCTTCAACGAGTTCCCGGAGTTCCGCATCGAGAAGAAAGAGGCTGTCGAGGACATCGTCCGCTACGCCAACGGCTTTGTGAGCTACGACCTGGTGAAGCTGTGGGCCGACGAGTCCGGCGCCATGGTGGACTGGCTCACCGACATCATTCAGCGCGACGGCAAGCTCGTCATGGAGTTCGAGGGCGGCGTGGGCGACACCTCCGACCCGGGCCGCGACAAGGCCTTCGCCACCGGCCACAGCCCGCAGAAGACCGATGCCGTGGCCGAGGACGAGGAATGGGGCTTCGCCGAGTCCATCCTGGCCTATGCCGCCGAGCAGGGCGCCGAGACGCGCTGGTACTGCGAGTTCATCAAGTGCGAGACCGATGACGCCGGCCGCGTGACCGGCGTCATCGCCCGCGACGTGCAGGGTGACCGCCACTACCTGCGCATCAACGCCAGCAAGGGCGTCATCCTCTCCACCGGCGGCTACGGCAACAACCTGGAGATGATGGAGGACCGCCAGGCTTGGAACCAGAAGATCCGCATCGCGGCCCCGGGTTCCGGCGGCAACCCCACGGGAAGCGGCATCAAGGCGGCGCTGTGGCTCGGCGCCACCATGGATCCGCTCGGCGCCGCTTGCACCTTCAACCGCGCCTGCGTGAAGCCCGACCAGTACGCCGGCGACGGCGTGCTCGGCCGCTGGTTCTGGTTCGGCGAGCAGCCCTTCCTGAAGCTGAACCTGAAGGGCGAGCGCTTCTGCAACGAGAGCGGCCCCTACGACTACATGCTGCACTCCACCATCATGCAGCCGCACCAGACCTACGTGGACATCTGGGACGCGAACCACGCCGCGCAGGCCGAGGCCTTCGACGAGGTGGGCTGCTGCCGGCTGTTCCCCTTCCCCAACGGGGCGAAGAACAACATCCCCATGCAAGTCGTGGACGGTATGATCGAGAAGCTCATCGAGGACGGTTACGTGCAGAAGGCCGACACCATGGAAGAGCTCGCTGAGAAGCTGAACCTGCCCGTGGAGACCACCGTGGCCTCGTGGAAGCACTACAACGAGATGGCCGCGGCCGGCGAGGACACCGACTACTACAAGGAGAAGCATCGCTTGATGGCCATCGACACGCCGCCCTTCTACGGCGTGCGCACCGGCGCGTGGTTCTTGGCGACGCTGGATGGCGTAACCATCGACACGAACATGCACCCCTGTGACGAGAACGGCGACCCCATCGAGGGCCTGTACCTCACCGGCAACGACTCGGGCGGCTTCTTCTCGGTGAGCTATCCAAACCTGCTGACGGGGCTCGCCTGCGGGCGCACCATGACCTTCGGCCGCCGCGCCGGCATGCTGGCGGCAACCGGGCAGGCGTAAGGCGTCCGCGCCTTCAAGGCCCCTTCGCCTTCGCGAGCCGTTTACTCCACATCCCGCGAAGGCAGTTCGTCAAGCCCTTCCCAAGGGATACCGCCGGTCGCGCCTCCCCTCCAGCGACCAGCGGTTATAAGAGCGAAAACCCCCTGTCCTGCGCGGACAGGGGGTTTTCGCGTGTAGAATGGAGGGAGGCGAAAGGGAGCGAAAGGGAGCGACATGGAAACGGAATGCACTGCAGAAAAGGCGAGCCCCTTGTGCGGGTTCGTCGCGCTGCTTTTGACGCTCGGCACCACCTCTCTCATGAACGGCTCGCTCTTCCCGCAGTTCGACGCGATCTTCATGTTCGCCCGCGACATCTCCGTCACGTTCTCGGCAGCAACTTTGCTCGGCCTTGGACTTGCGGCCTACCGCGCCCCGCGCCTTCTGCGGGAGCGCGTCATCGTCGCCGTGGCGGTAGCCTGTCTTGTAGGCGGCGGCGCGCTTCTGGCCCTGGGGCTTGGGTTTTCCGCGCCGGCGCCCCTCGTTGCGGGTGCGAGCCTCGCCGCCATCGGCCGATCGGTGGCGACCATATCGGTGGCGCTTTATCTCGCGCGCCTCGAAATGCACGCGACGGCCGTGATCATCGCTGCGGCCTACACCGTTCGGCTGGCGGCGAGCCCCGCGTCATCGCTTCTGCCCCCGTGGGTCGGAACCGCTCTCTTCCTGGCTTTCCCCTTGGCGGCCATCACGCTTACCGCCCGAGGGGCGCGCCTCTACTTCGACATGGCCCACGACCGGCCTTCGCCGAGCGACATCGCCGTCACGCGGCCGGCCTCGTTCCTCGCGCCGTTCTCGGCCCTGTTCGTGTGCTTGTTTTTGTTCCAGGTGGCCTTCGGGTTCGCCCTGCGTTTCGGAGAGGTGGCGGGCACGCCACGCATGTCGTTTCTCTCGGCCATCCCGCTTGCCCTCGTGGCCCTTTACGTGATTTGCTCGCGCCGGCGCTTTCCCGCCGACGGTCTCGTGCAGCTGTCGGCCCTCGCGGTGATGGCCGGGTTCCTTCTGGCAACCCAGCCCCTGCTCGCCGCCGACAGCGGAGCGGCCGACGTGGCGCTGCTGAACGCCGGCAACGGCCTGTTCATCATGGCCGCCCAGATGGCGCTCATCACCATTGCCGCGCGCAACCCACTCGGAGCCATCACAACGGTAGCCTGGGGCAATGGTGTCTCGGCCTTAGGATCGCTTACGGGAGCCGCCGCGGGCATGCTTGCCAACAGCGCCGCGGCAAGCATGCCAACTTTGCGGGTGGCGATCCCCGCAGTACTGCTTTTGGTGTTCGCCGCCTATGTGACCATCGGGCTGAAGCGCTTCACCTTCGCCGGCGTCATCGACGGCATCGACCCAGTGCTGGTGGGGGCGACGGCGTCCACCGAGAACGGGGCCGATGCGGGGGAAGGAACAGGAACCGGCGCCGAAACGGAAGCGGGGGCGACCCCGATGCCCGCGGCCCGCACCCCCGAAGAGGCCTTCGCCGCCCGCTGCAAGGCCATCGCGAGCGAGTTCTCCCTCACCCCGCGCGAGGCCGAGGTGTTCGCCATGCTCGCCCGCGGCCGCGACCGCGCCTACATCGAGGAGGCGCTCGTCGTGTCCCGCAACACCGTGAAGGCCCACGTGAAGCATGTCTACGCAAAGCTCGGCATCCACTCCCATCAGGAACTGCTCGATCTGGTGGAGGGCTAGCAACGACGAGAGCGGCCCGAATGAGGGCCGCTCTCGCGGAAGAAGCTATGGTCGAGGGGCTAAGGGAGAGGAGGGAAAGGAGCCCCTCGACCAATCGGTTAATTCCTAGTACAGCATGAACACCGAGAAGCCGAGCTGGTAGACGGCCACGCGGAAGAACAGGCTCGCGGCCAGGGCGGCCACGGCGGCCACCACCAGGTAGGTCTTGCTCGCGCCGGCCTTCTTGCGGGCCACGAGCGCGCAGGCCAGAACGATGACGGCGCAGACGATGGCGCTCCAGAACATCGGGGCCGCGGCGCCGGACACCATGACCTCGAACAGATCGGTCACCGCCTTGGGCGGCGTGGTCATGGCCGTCGGGTCGGCGTAGTAGCCGTGGTCGGGCATACTGGACATGGCCACGGACACGGCGTACACCGCATCACCCAAAAGCTGCAGGGCCGCGCCGATAAACGCCAGGTTGATCGCCGCGCCCTCGGCCTCGGTATCGCCTTTGGCCACAGCGACGGCCCACAGCACGATGGGGCCGAGCATGCAAGCGTTGCACAGATAGAACACGATGAGCGCGATACCCCAGGCGGCACGGGCCGGCATGAGGTAGGAGTGGCCGGTGGCGACCACCATGGCCACCGCCACGATGAGCGTCACCACGGGAAGCCAGGCGGGAAGCTTGTCCTCGCCCTTGCGCAGGACGACGAACCACAGCACCATGACCACGGCCAGCGCCACGCACCCGATGAGCTCCTGGGTGATGCCGGAGGTGATGTGGCCGAAGCCGTTGAAGATGCGCTCCCAGTGCTCAAGGTGCAAAAACGCGCCGATACCGCCGATGACCAAGCACACCGCAGAGGTGACAAGGCCCGTCATCTGAAGGTCGCGGCCACGACCGCGCAGGGCCAAGATGCTCATGGAGCCGAGCAGGCCGCAGGTGATGCAGACGAACAGCGTGAAGATTACGAGGGGCCATTGCGTTTCCATTAGGCGATGCCTCCTTCCCATTTCTGGCCGCGCAGGATGTAGGAGTAGGCGGGGTGGTTGCCCACGTCGGGCAGCTTGTACACGTCGCCTTCCTCGAAGGGCTCAAGGAACTCCAACATACGGCGCTGCTCGCCGGCCGAGTCGTAGCTGCCCACAAAGGACTCATAGCCCTGATCCGGGTCGCCGATCCAGCGGGCGTTGCCGCCGCACTGGCTGACGCACTGGGGCAGTTCGCCCTGGAGCAGCTTCTGCTCGCACAGCGTGCACTTCTCGACGACCTTCTCTTCCTCGTTGAGGTAGCGGACGCCGTAGGGGCAGGCCATGACGCAGAACTGGCAGCCGATGCACTTGTCCTTGTCCACCTGGATGGAACCGTCCTCGGCCACGTGCGATGCCTCGGTCGGGCACACCTTCACGCACTCGGGGTTCTCGCAGTGCTGGCAGGAGATGGGCAGAAAGTACATGTACACGTCGGGGTAGTCGCCGGAGCCGCCGGGGATGGGGTTCGGCCCGACGCGCACCACCTTGTTCCAGTAGTTGCCGATGGGCACGTTGTTCACGCCCTTGCAGGCCGTCGCGCAGGCGAGGCAGCCGACGCAGCGGTTCAGATCGGTGATGATAGCGGTAGCCATGGGTTACTCCCTCCCTTCGTAGGTGGGCAGCCATTCTTTCAGGCGCGGGTCGTCGGACGTGTGGATGATGGGGGTGCCGTCGCTGGCGCACGGAACTGGGTTGTTGAACGGCGAGTTCTCGGGCGTGGCCTTGTAGATCTTGGCCAAATATCCTCGGAGGTTCGAGGAACCGCAGTGCGGGTCCTGAGCGGAGTTGTCGATCAGCTGGTTCACGGCGGACAGCTGGAAGCCGTGGCCGGCATCCTGGGAGAGCTCGGGATACCACCAGGTGTGCTCGCAGTTGATCACGTTCTTCGGAACGCCGTAGTACAGATCGGCAACCTCGCGGATCTTGCCCCACTCGGTCTCGATCCACACCCAGTCGCCCTGCTCGATGCCGTACTCCTCGGCCGTCTGCGGGTTGATCTCGACGCGCGGCACGGGCCACAGCTCGCGGGTCCAGGGAAGCTGGCGGTGCTCGGAGTGGAAGTACACGGGAATACGGCGGCCGGTGGTAACGGTGAGCGGGTATTCCTTCGCGCGCTCGGGCTCGGCCTGATAATCGTGGGGAGCCGGATGCCAGTTCGGAATGAACTGGGACGGGTCATCGGGATGATGCGCTTCCATAACCGTGGACCAGATCTCCTGCTTCATGGTAGGCGTGCGGAAGCCGGGCTTCCAGTCGGCGATGCCCTTGCCCACCGTGTAGTCGAGGCGGGCCCATTCGCGGTTGCGGGCGCGGATGCCGCCGGTCTGGTAGCGACGGTAGGTGCCCCACTGCTTCGGGTCGACGTCCTTGGCCTGCCACCAGCCGTTGGCCTGGAACTCGGCAACGTACTCGTCCCAGGTGTACTTCGGCTTCATCTCGGCCAGCGGCGTGCCCTTCTGCTCGCACTTCACGACCTTGCCGTTCTCGACCGTCCACTCTTGGTACGGCCACTCGTCGTCGGAGAGAAGCTTGATGGAATCGTCGAGCTGCCACTGGATGTCGGGCCACAGGTTGTCCGGGTCGCTCGGATTCCACTCGTAGCCCCAGCGCTTGGCGAAGTCCATGACGATCTCGGGATCGTAGCGCGCCTCCGCGGGCGGCTGCACGCACTTGACCGTCGCGCCCATGGCGCCGGCGGAACCCTGCGAGGCGCGGGGGCTGTTCAGCTCGATCCAGTGGGCGACGGGCAGGATGATGTCGGCGGCGTCGGTGGAGGGCGCATGCCACAGGTTCAAGTCCACGAAGAAGTCGAGGCTCAGAAGCCCCTCCCATGCCGTCGTGGTGTTGGCGAAGGACATGAAGTTGCCGGACTCGTTCCACAGGGCGCGCACTGGGTAGGGGTCGCTTGAGACCATGGTCTCGTAGATGGTCGGGCCGTCGCACCAGTACTGCCACCAACCCAGAAGCGGGAACTTCTCGATGCCGATCTGCTTGAGGTTGATCTCGGCCGGCGGGGTGGAAGCACCCGGAGCCCAGGCACCGAAGCCCTGGAGGTCGCCGTCAATGGGGACGATTGTCGGGCCGCGGTTGCCGCCGGGGGTGTCGAAGTTGCCGGTGATGCCGACGAGGTTGTCCAGGGCGCGGGCGTTCTGGATGGCGTTGGTGCCGTGCTCGATGGCGAGCATGTACTGGATGCCGCCGTTGCCGTAGCCGGTCTCGGGATCGATGCGGGTGGCGTAGGCCTTGGCGGCGTCGATGATCTCCTGGGCCGGAATGCCGGTGATCTCGGCGGCGATCTCGGGAGCGAACTCGGCGGCGCGAGCCTTGTAGTGCTCCCACACCGGCTTCACCTTCACGGTACGGCCGTCCTTCAGCGTGACCTCGAACTCGCCCTCAATGGCCGGATCGATGGCCGGGTCGAAGGGCATCAGATCGGGCACCCAGCCCTGGGTCTGGCCGGGGAGCAGGTTCTCCTGGGCGGCCTCGCGGCCCTCATAGGCCTTGGCGGTGGAGTAGTTCTCGCCCTCCCAGAAACCGCCGGTGTCGTCGATGTTGCCCTCCTGGTCGGCATTGAACCAGGTGAAAGCGCCGTACTGGTGCTTAATGCCCTGCTTCGCCAGCTCCTCCCAGTTGTTGTCGTACACGAGGAACTTGTACGGACTTCCGCCCTCCACGATGTCGGACTCCTTCAGAAGGCGCGTCTTCACCTGCCAGTAGGAGCCGTCGGTGCGGATGGTCGGGAAGCCGTTCTCGTCCATCCAGGCGTCGTCGAAGTCCTCGCAGACGAGGAACGGGGCGTTGGTCCACTTCTTAACGTACAGGTCGTCATAAAGGTTGTTCTCGATGACGACGTTGGTCCAGGCGAGGGCCAGCGCGCCATCGGTCTGGGGATGCAGGTGCTGCCAGAAGTCGGCCTCCTTGCCCATGTTGGCCATGCGGGGGTCGACGGAGATGTGCACGTCGGCGCGGCTCGCCACGTCCACGGTGGTGCGGCAGCTATCGTCGTAGTTGGACATCTCGGAAGCGCCGCCCCACTGCACGTACACCTTCGGACGCTCGATGGTCTCCATCCAGGAGCAGCCGAAGCCGGAGACCATGGTGCCGGCGAAGTGGCGCGGGCCCTTGCAGATCTGCCAAGCCTCGATGTTGTTCGGCGTCTCGAGCATGTTCTTCAGAATGGACTCGGAATGCATGCACCAGATGCGGGACGTGCCCACCTGGCAGGCGATGGACTCGCCGCCGTACTTGGCCGTGATCTCCCGCAGGTTGTCCACGATGGTGTCGAGCGCCTCGTCCCAAGAGATGCGCACCCAGCCGGGCTCCTCGCCCTTGGGGTTCGTGCGCTTCATGGGGTAGTGCAAACGGTCGGGGTGGTAGGCGGCCTGGATGGACGACTGCGACTTGGTGCAGCAGTTGCCCATGGACTGCCAGGCGCCCTCGTCGCCCTCGACGCGGATGGCGCGGCCGTTCTGCACGACGACCTTGACGCCGCACTCCATCTTGCCGCACCCGCGGCAGCAGGTCTTCACCACTACCGTGTCGTTCCCGATGACCTCGGGGTACGTGGATTCGGCAAAGGCGGTGGTCGTCTGGGCGCCGAGCGCCGCGGCGGCCCCGGCCGTGATGGCCGCGGTCTTCACGAACGAACGTCGGGACATTGTCAGAGACTTGCTCACCTTTTCCTCCTTCTCTCTACTCTCTTGTACTTGCGTACTCTTATCGCTCGCGCCCTCGCCGGACGACGAGCCTCAACCGTCACGGGCACCGTGCAGAGATTGGGGGGCCCAGCGCCGCGACATGACGAAAAGGTAATGCTCGCAAGGCACGGCGAGCATCGGCGAAACCCCTTCGAATGCCTCGTACCGCATCATGAAAACTTATGATTTTGTCTCTGAGGGTTTTTTCTGAAAGGCTCTGAACTGGGATTTCGCGCTGTTGCTCTTAGTTATTCTCAATTTAGTATAGTAATAGCGCCGTGAGAAAGCCCTCCCCTCCCCTATAATTTCCCCCATACCGCGAGGAGGAGTGCACTCAGACAGAAGGGGATTCATGGAAAGCATTCGAGCCACCTGGAATGCCATGCTGGGGAACCGTATCTCGACAACGCGCATGGGAGGCTACAGCCTGCTGTGGCTGTGGACGGTCATGATGTTCAACAGCATCGTGCCCTACAGCTTCGCCGCCGAGCCGCGCGCTCCCCTTTATGTGGAACTGACGCTGTCGCTCGTGACCATGGTGGTCACCATGCTGTTCGTGGCCGTCGCCTTGGGCCGCACCGACCGACTCTCCGACAACCGCTTCATCTTGTGGGGAGCCGCAGGGGCCATGGCGCTCGGCAGCATCCTGGCCGCCTTCGGGGAGACGGACAGCTCGGTGGGCATGGGCGCCCTCGTGTTCAGCAGCGTGCTCACCGGCTCGGGCTCGGCGGCCCTGTTCGTCTGCTGGGGCGAGCGCTTCTTCGGCATTGGGGGCCGGGTGGCCTTGGTGGAGCTGGCCGTCGGGTCGTGCGTCGCCTTCATCCTCGGGTTTTTCCTGTGCATCCTGCCCGCCCCTGCGGCCTTGGCCATCATCGCCGCAACTCCGCTCGGCTCGGCGTGGCTTTTGCTCCGCGATCAGCGGCGGGAGACCGCCCAAAACCCGGCGGCGACGATGCTCCCCGAGCGGGAACCGCTTTCCCGTTCGACCGTGGGACTGCTCGTCAAAACGCTGGCGGGCTCGCTGCTCGTGGGCCTGATCTCGGGCTTCTTCGACGTGGTGGGCGGCTTCAACGCCTATGTGGTTCAGGACGCCTACGGCATCTACCTGCTTCTGGCCGGCACCATGGCCACGCTCCTGCTGGCGCTGATCGCCCTGTTCTGCGTGCGCGACGGCATCTTCTACGCCTACCGCTTCTCGGTGCTCGTGCTGTGCCTGGGATGTTTGCTCACGCCGTTTCTCGGCGACAACGCCACCTATTTCAGCACGCTCGTGTTCGCCGGCTACACCTGCTACACCATCATCCTGTACATCCTGTGCATCGACGTGGCCACGAGCTTCCGCATCAACGTGGCCCGCTGCCTGGGACTGGGGTTCGTGGCCCTGTACGGCGGTGAGGTGCTGGGGCATTTGCTCGGGTACAACGTCGGCCCGGGCATGACCCCTTACGGGCTCGCGCTCATGACGCTTCTGGCCGTGTCGGTGCTGCTCATCGCGCACTTGTTCCTGTTCACGGAAGTGGATCTCATCAAGCTGGGCATCGGCGAGGTGAGCCGGGCCGTGCCGACCGCGGAGGATGACGCCGCGCCCAAGGAGGCCGTTGCCGCCGTGGACCCGGTGCCGGTTATTGTAGAACGCTTCGGGCTGACGCCGCGCGAGAGCGATGTGCTGCCGCTGCTTTTGGAGGGCCGCACCATCCAGCGCATCCAGGAGACGCTGTTCATCTCCGCCGGCACCGTGAGCACCCACATCCGCCACATTTACCAGAAAACCGGCTCCGACAACCGCCAGGAGCTCATCGACCTCTCCCAGCGCATCGTCCTGGATTTCGATGAAACCGCAGATGGGCCGCATCATAAAAAATAGTGACTAGACACGCGGGCCCGTGCGGGGCATACTTGTCACCGTACACTCGCCCATGAAGCTGGGGGGCTTCAATGCAGAGGGCTTCATCCGATAAGGATGGAGGCCGACAAGTGAGTGCGAATATCCTGAGGTCATCGGAAGACCTCGACCAGTTTTTGAACCGCCATGAAAGCGCCGCGGTGATTGCCGTGCGCACCGGGGCCGCCCGCGACATCACGTCGCCGGCGGTTGCCTTGGCGCGGCGCGCGACGGCCGCGGGCACGCCCGTGCGCCTTCTGGCGCCCGACGAGCCGTGCGCCGTGCGCTGGCGCGGCGCCTTCGCCCGAGAGGGGCTTTACGGCGCCGACGTGCTCTCGGTGCGCGAGGCAGCCCTCGCCCTCATCGATGGCGCCGGCGAGGCGTTCCCGCGCGGGGCGCGGCTGCTCGACGGCAACGAGACGGACGTGCTCATGGAGGACTTGAAGGTGAGCGGGCTGAAGCCCCGGCGCCTGCGCGAGATGACCAAGTTCTTCTCCAAGGGCATCGCCGACGGCGAAAGCCGCGACACCGATTGGCTCATCAGCGCCGAAGAGCAGCAGATCTGGGGCATCCTCACGGAGAACCTTAAGGCACGTCGGGCCCTTCTGCCGGTGGAGGCGAGCGCGCTGGCCTTGGAGGCGCTGCAAACGCCGGGCGGTGCCGCACGCGCCCGTAAGCTCGTGCCCGCCGACGCGCTGCTCATAGTGCCGGCGTTCAACACCTTGAGCGCCACAAGCCAAAAGCTCGCCCGCGCCCTTGGGCCCGCGACCTTCCTCGCCTTCGGTACCGACCTCGACGCGAGCAACGTCGAGGAGGAGTACCCGAATCCATCTGGCTTCGCCCAGCTTATGGAGGAGGCCGGCGACGATGCGGCGGATCTCGCCGATACGGCCCGCCCCTCAGAGGAAACGCTCGCCTGCGCCCATCCCGCCGAGGAATTCGACGAAGTCGCCCGCATAGTGGCCGAGGCCGTTCATGATGGCACCGATCCCGGCGCCATCACCGTGGCCTGCCCCCATCGCCTGTGGATGGAGGGCATCGCCCGCCGCCTTGCGGAACGCGACATTCCCTGCGTCATCGACGCGGGGCCCCGCAAAGCCAAGGGCGATCCGCGCGAGGAAGCCCGTTGCGGACAGGCGCGCACGCGCGCCGCGGCGAAGCTCCTCGCCGACGAGCGCGATTTCACCGCCTGGCGCAGCTGGCTGGGCTTAGGCGACTGGCTTGTGCGCTCCGACGCGTTCACGGAGCTTTTATCCTACGCCCACGAGCGGAACCTGACCGCGGCCGACGCCTTCTTCCAACTTGCGGCCCTGCCCACCGACAAGCGCGACGCCGTGTTCTTCGCCAAGTTCGAGGAGCCCATCGCCCGCTTCCAGAAACTGCGCCAAAGCCTCGAGGGCGCCACTGGAGCCGAGGCGGCAGACGCGCTTGGGCAGGCCGGCTGCGCGCTGACCGACGCAGAGCAAGAAGCTCTGGCCGCCATGAGCGCCTTCGATGCCGACGCCTTCGCGACGATGGTGCTCACCGACCCCACGCCCGACACGACCGATGCCGTGGCCGTCGTGCCCTACCGGCGCGCCTTCGGCCGCCACGGCGAGCTCACCGTCATCTGCGGCCTCGTGGACGGCTTCCTTCCGACCCGCGATGCCTTAAGCGACACCGAGACCATCAATCACAAGCGCCGTGCCTACGATCGCGGGCGCATCCTGTTCGAGGCGGCCAAGTCCACGGGCGCAAACCGCATCGTCTGCACGTACTTCACCGACGATCGTATCGAGAATGCCAATGCTCTCGCCATGGAAATCGCCCGGGTCTACGTGAAGGACGGCCTGCGCTTCGCCTCTCTTACCCCTTCCTCCTACCTGACCGACGACAGCCCCGTGCCAACGCTGCCCACCGTGGAAACCATGGTCGGCGGCATGGCCACCACCCTGTAGAAAGGACCTCCCATGAGCGATATCGACGTGTTCACCATCGACGACGATTTCGATCCCCTAGCGGAAATCGAAATCGAGGCCCCCAGCGCCGAGGAGCAGTACGTCGCCGACTACCTACCGCCCATTCCCGACGCTGACAAGTCCATCGTGCCCGAGCCGGTGGCACTTACGGCCGCCGAGCGCATCGACAAGCTGCTTGCCGGCATGCCGGGCCAGAAGTTCCGCGTGCTGGCCGTCGTGCAGGCCACCGACGCCGATGAGCCGCGCGTGGCGGAGGCCATCGTCGCCGATGTGGACGCGGCCCACCCCAACACGAAAAGCGTTTTCGACACAGCCCGGCTCCTTCGCCTTCTCACGGAGGCCGGGGCCGTGGAAAGCGAGGGCGCCCAGGAAGACGCGCTCATCGTCGAGCAGGATGACGAGATTTGCCTCACCGAGGACAACTTCGTCGTGGGCGAGGACGGCGAGGAATACCTCGTGGTGACCGAAGCCGTTCCTGCCACCTATCGAGCCACCGACGCCGGACGCGCCGCCGTGGCCCGCTACCTTGACGCCGGGGCCCTTGAGGCCATCATCGGGGAAGAGCCGCGCTATGCGCCGCTCTACGCCCGCATTATGAGTATGGTTTCCGCAGACGGGGGCGCCACTACCCCCCAACTCAACGGCGCCATTGATTCCGACCCGTTCTGTGAAAAGCCCCGGCGTTTCTGCGGCTACTTCATAGACAAGCTCGAGACGAGCGGCCTGGTGGAATGGCGCGACGCCTGGGTCATCACCGACCTGGGGCGACAGGCCCTAGCCACCGGCGTCCTCGACGAATTCTAAACCCCTCCCCCGAAGTTCCCGCTGAAATCCTCAAAGGAGTATCCCATGACTGCCCAAGAAACCACCCTCATCGACGTCCTGGAAGGGCGCCGCGCCACCTATCAGCTGCTCTGCCGCTTCTTCCGCAGCGAGGTGGACGAGGCATTCCTCGCCTCCCTGCGCGAGACGCGCTTCCCGGCCCACACCGGCGAAGTCTCCATGGACCGCGGCCATCGCCTGGTGGTGAGCTACCTGTCCCACGCCGACGCCGACGTGCTGACCGAGCTGGCCCGCGACTTCTCGGGCACCTTCATCGGCAGCGGCAACGACGCCTACTCGGCCGCTTACCCCTTCGAGTCCGTCTACACCAACCCCAAACGCCTCACGATGTCGGACGCCCGCGACGAGGTGCTCATGCTGTACCGCGCCGCCGGCCTGGAGAAGCTGGAGAGCGAGAAGGAGAGCGAAGATCACCTCTCCTACGAGCTGGAGTTCATGACCATCCTCATCGACCGCACCATCGAGGCGCTGCAGAAGGACGACGAAGAGCTGGCCGTGAGCTACCTTCTGCAGCAGCGCAACTTCCTGGAAGACCACCTGCTGCGCTGGTACCCCATGATGGCCGAGGACATCGCCAAGTTCGCCAGGACCGCCTTCTATCGCGGCGTGGGCCTCATCACCCTGGGCTTTCTGGAGAGCGACGGCGAGTTCTTGCGCGACCTTCTAGCCGATGTGGAAGACGAGAGCGAGAAAGAAGGCGAGGAGTAAATGGCCGAAGAGAAGAAGATGGCCGGCGAGAAGCGCGCCCAAGGAGCAGGCTTCAGCCGCCGCACCTTCGCCCTGGGCGCCATCGGGGCCGCGGGACTCGTGGCCCTGGGCGCCGGCGCGAAGATCGTGCCGAGCAAGACGCTGCTGCGGCCGCCGGGCGGCCAGGACGAGGTGGCGCTCGTGGGCAGCTGCCTGCACTGCGAGAAGTGCCGCGAGGTGTGCCCGCAAAACGCCATCGGTCCGACGCATTTGGAGGACGGCATCCTGAATGTGCGCACCCCCTCCATGGATTTCAAGGCCGGCTGGTGCGACTTCTGCACGACCGAGCCCGACGGTCCACAGTGCCTGAAGGTGTGCCCCACCCAAGCCATCGTCCTGCCCACCGGCGCCACGTTGGGCAATACGGAAACCGGCGAGGTGGGCAACGTTATCCTGGGCGTGGCCGAGGTGAACCGCGACTGGTGCTTGGCTCAGCGCGGCATGGGCTGCCACGAGTGCGTGGACGTCTGCGCCTTCGACGCCTTGGAGCTGGGCTACGACCACGTGCCCGTCGTGGACGTCGAGCGCTGCAACGGCTGCGGCGCCTGCGAGAACGCCTGCATTTCCTTAACTGCGGGGGCCATCGCCCCGGGCGCCACCGACCGCGCCATCGTCGTCGTGCCGCTAGCCTAGAGGGGGTTCCCAATCATGAACGAGAACAAGACGAAAACTTACCGCCTCCGCATGATCATCGCGCTGGCCATCCTGGCCGTGGTGGCCGTGGGCTACTTCGCGGCCGGGGGCATCGGCAACATCTGCGGCATCGGGTTCGAATCCCTCACGCTTCTGTGCCCCCTGGGCGCGCTCATGGCCCTTCTGGCCGAGAAGACCGCGATTCCTGTGGCCGTGATCTCGGTGGTGGCGGTGCTGGCCATCTGCATCGTGCTGGGCAAGGTGTTCTGCTCCTGGGTGTGCCCCGTGCACTTCCTCTCCGCCCCCAAGCGCCGCCACGAGCTCGCCGCCTGCGAGGGCATGTCAGCCAAGAACCGCAAAGGTATGGCCGGCGCCGATGCAGCAACAGCCTCCGTAGGGGGCGACCTTGGTCACCCCTCTTCAGCCGCAGCCAAGCCCCTGTCCAAGAAGGAGAAAAAGGCCCTCTCCGGCTGCGTCTCCTGCGCAAGTCCCTGCGGCAAGTCTGGCGGCGTGAAGATCGACAGCCGCCACGGCATCCTGGCCGCGGCCCTCGGCAGCACGCTCGTGTTCGGTTTTCCCGTGTTCTGCCTCGTGTGCCCCGTGGGCCTCACCTTCGCCACGGTTCTTCTGGTCATGCGCCTGTTCGCCTTCGGCGAGACCACCTGGACCATCATCGCGTTCATCGCGCTCATCGCCGCCGAGGTGATCCTTTTGCCCCGCTGGTGCGCGAAGTTCTGCCCCTTGGGCGCCCTGCTC
>CABSMC010000064.1 GCA_902478715.1 uncultured Adlercreutzia sp. | reverse complement strand
GTGCCATCTCGTCCACGGGGCGGTCCGGATCGAAGGCCCCGTGCATGGTGCGGCCGAGCCGCGCGAACTTCGCCTTGTCGGTGTCGGCCATGCCGCAGAACTGGCGTGCTCGGTAGGGCGCGCGCTCGTCGGCGCCGTTCGTCCACAGACGCTCGGCCTCGGGCGCCCATGCCCGAGCCGCCGGGCGGCATTTCTCGGCCAGCTCGTGGGCGCTTTCCGTTTCCACGAGGTCGGTGCCGTGGGCGCCGCTCCTCTCGACCATCTCTTCCAAGCAGTCGGGATTCTCGAGCATCGGACAGGGCCGCAGCAAGTTGTCGTTGAAGGGCTGGCCTTCGTAGTAGGCCATGAACAGCGGGCTCTTCAGGCATTCCAGCAGCGGTTGCTCGCGGATGTTGGCGTTGGAGTAGTGGATGAACACGCAGGGCTCCACATCGCCTGCCGCGTTGATGTGCAGATAGCGGCGTCCTCCGGCGATGCAGCCGCCGACGAACTCGCCGTCGTGCTGGAAGTCGAGCGTCAGGATGGGCTTCTCCGCCCGCACGCGGCGGTTGAAATGGTAGAGCAGTTTGCGGTCGTCCGGCGTGGGCATGAGCTCGGTCGGCGCGCCCTTGCCCACGGGCATGTAGGTGAAGATCCAGGCGAAGAGCGCGCCTTTGTCGATGAGCCAGTCGAAGTACGCGTCGGAGGCCACGGAGTGCGCGTTGTCGTGGGTGTAGCAGATGGACACGCCGAAGGGCAGCCCGTGGCTCGCGAGAAGATCCATGGCCGCGTCCACCTTGGCGTAGGTGCCCGCGCCGCGCCGTCCGTCGGTGGCCGCCTCGTCGCCCTCGGCGGAGATGGCCGGCACGAAGTTCTTCACGCGGATCATCTCCTGGCAGAACTCCTCGTCGATGAGCGTGGAGTTCGTGAAGCACAGAAACGCGCAGTCCGGATGGGCCTCGCACAGCCGAATGAGGTCGCGCTTGCGCACGAGGGGCTCGCCGCCGGTGTAGATGTACACATGCACGCCGAGTTCTTTGCCCTGGCGGATGATGGAGTCGATCTCGTCATAGGCGAGGTTCAACGCGTGTCCGTACTCGGCGGCCCAGCAACCGGTGCAGTGGAGGTTGCAGGCGCTCGTCGGATCCAGCAGGATGGCCCAGGGGATGTTGCACTGATGGCGCTCGCGCATCTTCTCCTGCTTGCCCCAGGCGAGGAAGTTCGCGTCCACGATGAAGGTCTTCAGCAGATCGGCCCGCACCTCGGGGTTCAAGTCCATGACGCGCATGATGAGCTGGTACATGTTCGTCTTGTTCTTGATGGCGTCCGAGAAGGCGGCGCGCTGCTCGGCGAACAGGCTGGCCGGAGCGAGGACGTCGATTTTGCCCATGATGGTCGCCATGTTGTTCTCAGGGTCGGCGCACAGATAATCGACGAGCTTGTAGGCCAGCGCTTGCTTTGCTCTCTCTGTTGGCCTCATGGGTTTCTCCTCTCAATTGAGTCCGGTCGAATCGATGCCTCGCGGCACGGCGCCTTCTCTGTCGCCGTAGCCTTACCCGCGCGCGAGGTACTCGGGTGTTGCCGAAATTATTCCCTTCCCTCTCCGCTTGTTTCCGCTTTAGTGTCTCTTCGTAACGGAGTTGCCACCCGTTGGGCGACAACTTGACCACAAGTGCAGAAAAATGAACAAGATGTATAATAGTGAGAAGACCGTTTGAAAGGTGGGTTATGAGCCGTGATTTCGATGTCCCATGCACCGATCGCCGGGTGCGGCGCACCCGGCACGCCATTCACAGCGCCTTCCGTGCGCTTGTGGCACGGGACGGCTTTCGCAACATCACGGTGAGCGCGCTGGCCCGCGAGGCGAACATCGATCGCAAGACGTTCTACCTGCATTACCGCGGCCTGGACGACTTGATGGCCGAGGAGATCCGGCAGATCGCCGACCAGGTGGCGGCAGCGCTGATGCCGGTTTCCAAAGGGTCGGCCATGGCCGTGAATCTCCGCGAGACGCTCGAGCGGGTGGCCGACTTGTTTCTGGCGGATCGGGAATTCTTTCGAAGCGTTTTCGCCGAGGCGCCGCTCGATCGGGTCGTCGAGGCGCTCGTGCCGGCGATCCGATCCCGTGTGATAGCGCAGGGCGTTCTTCCCGCGTTCCGCGATACCGCGGCGCTCGACAACCTCATTCGCTTCTACGTGGGCGGCGTGGGGGCGGTGTTCTTCCATTGGTTTTTGGGGGAGGACGGTGGTCGCGATATCGATGGAATGGTGGACGACGTGCGTCGTCTGGTGGGCGAGGAGTGCTTCTTCTCCTTGGAATAGGGCCGCGCTGCCGGGTCTGGCCGCCTCGGCAGCCAACGGCTTTCCAACGCGTTGCCCGCGCTTTGCGGCGGTCGTGCTACACTTATCCAAATGAACAAAAGCCCAAGGGACGGAGCCCTCATGCCAAGCAATGCCGATTACACCCGCGAGTACTTCCAGATCATCGACGAGCTGGACGGCGACATCGAGAGCCGCCGCGCCGCGTTCAACTACATGCAGGACTCCACTGCCATCGTGCACCACCAGGTGGTGGCCTCCTCCTTCGTGCCGCGCCTGTTCAACCGTAAAACCTACGAGGTCATGAAGCGCACGGCCGAGACGAGCCACCGCATCCTCTGCAAGGTGATCGAGCGCTACCGGGCCGACGAGGAGTACCGCAAGCTGTTCGATTTCGACGAGCGCCTCGTGGAGCTCATCTGCCTGCCCCGCGACTACGACTCGGTGTTGCCCTTCGCCCGCGTGGACACGTTCTTGAACGAGGACGACTACCGCATCCACTTCTGCGAGTTCAACGGCGACGGCAGCGCGGGCATGAACGAGAACCGCGAGATCACGAACTCCATCGTGGGCTCCGACACCTTCCGCACCTTCGCCGAGAACCACGCCGTCCAGGGCTGCGACTTGTTCATGCCCTGGGTGCGCGCCTTCATGGACATCTACGGCACCTACCGCTTCAAGGTGGAGAACCCCCGCGTGGCCGTCTGCGATTACTTGGAGAACGGCGTGGTGGACGAGTTCCACATCTTCGCCGAGAAGTTCCGCGAGGCCGGCGTGGAATGCGTCGTGGCCGACGTGCGCGAGCTAACCTTTAACGGCGAGGTGCTGACGACACCCGACGGGCTGCCCGTGAACGCCATCTGGCGGCGCTCGGTCACCAACGACGTGTTGGAGTTCTGGGACGACTCGCAAGACCTCATCAACGCCGTGCGGGCGCGGAAGGTGGCGCTCATCGGGGCGTTCTCCGGGCACATCGTCCACGACAAGCAGCTGTTCGAGGTGCTCTTTGCGCCGGAGACCCAGGCCTTCCTCACCGAAGAGGAGATTGCCTTTGTGGAGGAGACCGTGCCCATGACGGCCTTCCTCAACGACGATCAGGTGAACATCGACCAGATCCGCGCCAACCGCGAGGAGTGGATCATCAAGCCCACCGACCACTACGGCGCCGACAACGTGTACGCCGGTTGCGAGGTGAGTCAGGAGGAGTGGGAGCGCGTCATCGACGAGTTCGCCAACGAGCGCGCCGGCTACCCCTTCATCGTGCAGCGCTACATCCGCCCCTTCAAGACCGACACGCTGCCGCCGGACCGCGGCATCAACGAGGCGCCCGACGGCGCCGTGGAAAGCGAGCCGGTGCCCTACAACAATCTGAACGGTCTGTACTTGTACAACGGCCACTTCCAGGGCGTCTTCAGCCGGCTGGGGCCGCACCCCACGATTTCGAAGACCAACGACGGCATGACCGCGGCCACTATCTGGGTCGATTGCGACGTGCCCGATGGGCTGGAGCTGTAAATGGGATCCGATAGCATTCTCGCCGGCATCGGCGCCACGGTGCTCGCCGTCACCCTGCTCGTGTGCGGGTTCGCCGCCTGCTGCTTGCCGGTGACCACCGCTTCGCTTGCCGGCGCCGTGAGCACGGGGGCGGATTCGCCCTACACCCACGAGCAGCTGGTCGAGCTGGCGCAGGAGACCCGCGCGTTCACCGTGGACGCCCACTCGAGCATGGAAGAGGCTCGCGAGTCTTTGGCCGCCGACGTGGTGGCCGCGGCCCGGGAGGCCTCGGCCGAGGGAGCTCCGAAGGCGTCGCAGTGGACACAGCAGGCCAAGCAGGTCCTCGGCGATGTGGAAGGGGAGGATGGCACGGCGCTTGAGACCATGGACGCGCTGGCGAAAGTGTCCGACCGCTACGCCCTGGACGCCGACGCGGTGAGCCACTTGGAGGACTGCAACGGGCTCATCACGGGCTTGAGCTCCTATCTAGGCATGATCGGCGTGGCAGCGCTCGTCATCGCGCTGGTGCTCGGTTTCCGCAAGCAATTCGCAGCTTTGGCCTTCATGCTGCGCATGGGGCCGGCGCTGCTTCTGGCGGTGCTCGTCGTACTGGGGCTGTGGGGCCTTGCCGATTTCAACGGCCTGTTCGCCGCCTTCCACTCGCTGTTCTTCGTGGAAGGCACCTGGACGTTCAACTATGACTCGCTGCTCATCTCCATGTACCCGATCGACTTCTGGATGGGCATGGGGGCGGTCTGGGTCGGCTCGGCCATCGGCGTCGGGCTGCTCTGCTTCGCCGCCGGCTGCCTGTTCGCGTGGAAGGCCCAGGTGCAGCACCGCGAGCTGGAGGAGGCCGCCGCAGCCGAGGCCGCCCGCTCCAAGAAGCGCCGCAAGAAGGGGCGCCGCTGATGGCGCGCGCTCCCAAGGACCACAAGACCAACGCCCTGCGCGAGCTGGACGCGGCGGCCATTCCCCACGAGGAGCTGTTCTTCGACGCCGTGGCCACCATGACCGGCGAGGAGATCGCGCGCTCGCAGGGGGAGGATCCCGACGCCGTCTTCAAGACCCTCGTGACCCAGGGCAAGTCCGGCGGCTACTACGTGTTCCTCGTGCCCGTGGCCGCCGAGCTCGACCTGAAGAAGGCCGCCGCGGCGGCCGGCGAGAAGGCCATCGCCATGATCAAGGCCCGCGAGCTTCTGCCGCTCACCGGCTACGTGCACGGCGGCTGCTCGCCCATCGGCATGAAGAAGCGCTTTCCCACCTTCGTGGACGAGACGGCCCAGCTCTTCGATACAATCCATTTCTCCGGCGGCAAGGTGGGCTGCCAAATCCGCATGAACCCCGACGATCTCGCCCGCCTCGTCCCCTTCCAATACGCCGACCTCACCGTGTAGGCTTGCGGTATACTGGCGGGCATGAACATTGCCTCGGTCATAGTAGACATTCCCACTCAAGCCCTCGACACCCCCTATTCCTATGCGGTTCCCGACGAGATGCTCGTCGGGGAAGGGGGGCGTCCGGCCGCGGTGGGCTGCGCCGTGCTCGTGACGCTCGGCGGCCGCAAGGCCGTGGGCTACATTGTGGGCCTGGAAGAGGTCGTTCCCTCTCCGGACGAGGGCACCGACTTGTGGGGAACGCCCCAGTCGGCGGCCGATCTCAAGCAGGTGGAAGCGGTGCTCTCGGCGCCGTTTTTCGACGAGGAGGGGGCGGCCTGCGCGCTCTGGCTCGCTGACCGCTACGCCGCGCCGCTGGCTGAGTGCGTGCGTCTGTTCACGCCGCCGCGGGCCGTGCCGCGCATCGTGCGGGGCCGCGACGGGCGCTGGCGCATCGAGGAGCCGGCCATCGGCGAGGTCGACGATCGCTGGGTCACGCGCGGGCCGGCCTTCGACGCGTTCGTCCCCCGCAAGAACGCCGTGAAGCAGCAGGAGGTGCTGGCCGCGGTGGACGCCGGCGACGTGCGCGTGGCCGAGCTGTCGCGGGAGTTCGGCGCCGTGGGTTCCACGTTGAAGGCGCTGGCCGCCAAGGGGGCTGTGGTGGTGGAACGCCGACGGCGCATGCGGGGCATGGAAGACGGGGCCTCGCGCGCGGGCGCGCCGGCCGGCGGGGCAGCTGCTCCGGCCCCCTCTGCGGCCCCGCAGCTCACCGAGGGCCAAAAGGCCGCCGTCGCCGCCATCGAGGCCGCCCGGGCCGCGGGCGACGGGCGTGTGGTGCTCGTGGACGGCGTCACCGGTTCCGGCAAGACCGAGGTGTACCTGCAGGCCATCGAGCGCACGCTCGCCGAGGGGCGCCGCGCCATCGTGCTCGTGCCGGAAATCTCGCTCACCCCTCAGACCGTCGCCCGTTTCCGCGGCCGCTTCGGCGACGCCGTGGCCGTCATGCACTCCCGCATGAGCGACGGCGAGCGCTACGACCAGTGGGACTTCATCAAAAGCGGCGCGGCCAAAGTCGTCGTGGGCGCCCGCAGCGCGCTGTTCACGCCTGCGGCCAACGTGGGGCTCATCGTCATCGACGAGGAGCACGAGGGCTCCTACAAGCAGGATTCCTCGCCGCGCTACCACGCGCGCGACGTGGCCGAATGGATGATGGCCCGGGCCGGCGGTGCGCTGGTGCTCGGCTCGGCCACCCCTTCCATCGAGTCCCTCTACCAAGTGAACAAGAACCCGCGCTGGACGGCGGCGGCGCTGCCCGAGCGCGCCAACGGGCGACCCATGCCCGCCATCGAGGTGGTGGACATGGCCGCCGAGTTCGCCTCCGGTTCCCGGGCCATGTTCTCCGGACGCCTCGCCCGGGCGCTGGGCGAGGAGCTCGCACAGGGCCGCAAGGCGGTGCTTCTGCTGAACCAGCGCGGCTTCGCGAAGTTCCTTCTGTGTCGCGACTGCGGTTTCGTGCCCGAGTGTCCGCACTGCTCCACCTCGCTCACCTACCACGAGCAGGGCGCCAAGCTCATCTGCCACCACTGCGGCTACACCGTGGGTGCCCCTCCCGTGTGTCCGGAATGCGGCAGCCCCTACCTGAAGAAGTTCGGCGCCGGCACCCAGCGGGTGGAAACCGAGCTGCGCCAGCTCTTGGACGGGCTGCCCGGCGTGGGGCCAACCGTTCCCATCATCCGCATGGACGCCGACACCACCCAGGCCAAGGGTGCGCATCAGGCCCTTCTCGAGGAATTCGCCGCCGCCGATGCCGCGGTGCTGCTCGGCACCCAGATGATCGCCAAGGGACTCGATTTCGACGACGTCACGCTGGTGGGCGTCATCAACGCCGACACCCAGCTGCATCTGCCCGACTACCGCGCCGGCGAGCGCACCTTCCAGCTCATCGAGCAGGTGGCGGGCCGCGCCGGCCGCGCCGAGCTGGACGGACGCGTCATGGTGCAGACCTACGAGGCCGACGACGTGGCCATCCGTGCCGCGGCCACCTACAACCGTGGGATGTTCCTGCGTGCCGAACTGCCCAAGCGCAAGCTTTTGGGCTACCCGCCCTACGTGCGAATGGCCAACGTGCTTCTGTGGGGCGCCGACGAGCACGCCGTGGCCACCGAGGCCGAGCTCCTGCACGCCCAGCTGGCCGAGCTTGTCCGCAATGAGGTGGGGGAGCGCTGGCAGGTGCTGCCGGCAGTGCCCTGCGTGCTGGCGAAGCTGCGCAACACCTACCGCTACCATATCGTCGTGAAGGCGCCTTTGGGCGACGACCTCTCGGCCCCGCTGGTGTGCCTGTTCCGCGCCCGCAAAGTGAACCCTGCCGTCAACGCCGCCGTCGACATCGACCCTGTGGACTTGCTGTAGGGCTGGGCTGTGAGAAGGACTCCGAACAGAGCTGCCGGCCGCTCTTTGGTGTGGGCTGTTGCGGGATTTAGCTGCCTGTATACCGTTGCTGTTGTGTTCTTCTATTGCGACTGGCTTTTCGATGTGTCCGGCGCCGACCCCCTTTTCTATGGCATCGCGCTTAACGGGGCGCTTTGCGTGGCCGCTGCGGTCATGTTCGTCGGCGCGCGTCAGGCGCGCTGGCGGCGCGGCGGCGCGGCGGTTGCGGGGGCTGTCGCTTATGCCGTCGCGTTTGCCATGCTTTTGGCGGCGTCGATCCTCAATGAACCGACATGCGCTTATCTCTCCGGTGCCGCCGCCGGTGCCGGGGTCGGCCTGCTCATGCCCTTGTGGTTCGCCCGTGCGGAGGAGCTGGCCGCCGATAGGTATCCGATGGTGCTCGGCATGGGGTCGTTCATCTGCGCCGTGGCGGCCTTGGGGGTGGATGCTCTGCCTGCGCAGATGCTCGTGCTTGTCTGCGTGGCTCTTGTAGCCACCTCGGTCGCGCTGCTTTACGCTGTTCCTGCCTCTGCTAGTAATGAATCGACGGAGGTGGCCCAGGAAGGGGAGAGGGAAGAGGCGGCCGACGGGGAAAGAAAAGGGGCGGGGGAAGCTTCAGAGGAGGCCTCTCCGATCACGTCGCTTATTATTCCCGGCCTTTACGTTCTCATCCTCTCTTTTGCGTATGGCATGTTGGATGTTGTGGCCATGGCGAGTCCCGTGGCCGATGCCTCGCTCTCGGGGTTCGCCTCCCAAGTGGGCGGACTGGTTGCCATCGTTGCTTTCATCGTCTATATCAACAGGGACGCCCGTCGCTATGCCGTACTGCTAAACGTGGCGCTGGCCGTGGTGGCCACTGGCGTGTTGTTCCTGCCGTTTCTTCCGCAAGGCTACAGCGTAACGCTTGTAGTGTTGACGCATATGGGTTGGGAAGTGGCCTTGCTCGTGATATACACGCTGGCGATTGGCGCCGCGCGCGGCAGCAGCGCGTCTCTGCTCGGTTGGAGCGCGATCGTCTTCGCGTTGCCGCGCCCGGCCTTGCTTGCTGGTTCGCTAACGGCCTCGTTCCTTGCCGCAGAAGGGCAGTTCGCCTTTACTCAAATGGTAGTAGTGGCCTTTGCCCTTCTCTACCTCATCATTATGGGCGTAGCTGTTTTGCGCAACCGTGAGCAACGGGCTTATCAGCGCGCCTTGCGGCGCAAAGATGAGCTCATCCGCCGTTACCGGGAGGCTCAGCGCGATTTGCAGGAGCTAGCCTGCGAGGAGCTGGCGGCTGCTCACGGTCTCACCAAGCGTGAAACGGAGCTTCTGCGCCTGCTGGCTCAGGGGCGCGACGCTTCCTATGTCGAGCGCACGTTGTTTCTGTCGCGAAATACCGTGAAGAGCTACCGCAAGTCGCTTTACGCGAAGCTCGGCGTGCATTCGCAGCAGGAGCTCATCGATAGGGTGAATGCTGCGATGCCAGTGGATTAACCCATAATTTACCTGGGATAACGCAAATACCCCCTCGTGGGGTGTACCGAGTGCCGCTTCCTTTTTCCTATAGTTTGCCCTCGGAAGAGCGGGAATGGGCCCGCGTTTTCGGGCAGCTTTTCGCGTTGCGATGGCTGTCCGGGCAAGAACCGAGAATCGGGAGGCGATAGAGCTATGGCAGTGAATGAATACGGAACGAAGACGGTGCTCTCGCGTCGCACCTTCGTCGGCGGGGCGATGCTGGCGGGTACGGCTATCGCGTTGTTCGGGCTGGGCGGCTGCGCCCCGAGGGGCACGGCGTCTACGGGTTCGGCCGCGAGCTTCACGCCGGGCACCTACACCGGCGAGGCGGATGGCAAGTTCGATACCATCGTTGTGGAAACCGAGTTCTCCGAAAACGCCATTGAGTCGGTGAAGGTGGTGCAGCACCGCGATACGGCTCGCATTGCCGAGCCAGCCGTGCAGATGATGCCCGAACGCATCGTGGCCGCCCAGGGTCTCGGCGTTGACACCGTGAGCGGTGCTACGCTTACCTCCATGGGCATTCTTTCGGCGGTGGGTTCCTGCGTCGATGAGGCCGGGGGCAGTGCAGCGGCGCTGCGATCGGTCGGCGCGAGCGACCCCTCGGGTGTGACCGAGGCGCTTGCGGCCGATGTGGTTGTGGTGGGCGCCGGCGCCTCCGGCATGGGCGCGGCCATTGCGGCGGCTCAGAAGGGCAAGCGGGTGGTGGTGCTCGAGAAGAACTCGAACGTGGGAGGCAATTGCCTTGTCTCCGGAGGCTTTTTGGAATATCTGGCGGCCCCCGATGATGCGCGGCCCGAAATGACGCCCGAACTGCACCGTTACATCGAGGAGGTGCTCGATTCCGATTTGGCTGCCACCTACGATCCCGCCTTCGTCGGCACCGTGCGGGAGCAGTACGAGAACTTCAAGGCGTCGGGCGGTACGAAGCTCTTCGACAGCCCCGAGTTCTACGCGCTGGACTTCGCCGCCACCACCGGCGAGGGCCTGCCTCCCGAGGTGTACCTGCCAGTGGCCCGTAACATCACTTCCCTCAATCAGTGGATGGACGAGCTGGGCTTTTCCTGGGAGACGCCGACGCACCTTATCACCGGCTACACCTATCCGCGCTGGTCGAATCCGACAACGGGCGTGTGCGGCGAGGGCTACTTCGATTTCTTCGACAGCGTGGTGGACGACGGCGGCTACGATATCGAGATCATGCTCGCCTGCGCTGCTGAGGAAATCCTGGCCGAGGGAGGGCGCGTCTCGGGCGTTCGCGCGGTGGCCGAGGACGGCACGGTATGGGAGGTCTCCGCACCGACGGTGGTGCTTGCGAGCGGAGGCTTTTCCGGCAACGAGGAGATGCTTCGCCAATACAATACCGACTGGCCCTACCCCGATAGCTCGCTGACCACCACGAACGTGAACGGGCATACCGGCGACGGCATTCTCATGGCCCAGGCGCTGGGAGCCGGCGTGCTGGACATGGGAAACCAGATGATGTTCCCCTTCAACGACCCGCTTACCTTGTCGGCAGAAAACGTGAGCGGCACCTTTGCGGACAGCCCCATTGTGAACAAGCAGGGCAAGCGCTTCCTCGATGAGACGGCAGATCGCTTTGTCATGACGGCGGCGCTTATGGAACAAGAGGACAGCCTCTGCTTCATGGTCAGCGATGCGAACAGCGTGTACGTGACCGAGGCTTCGCCGGGCGAGGAGACCCTGCTGCGCCGCGGCCAGCTGTTCAAGGCGGACACCTTGGAGGAACTCGCCAGGCAAATGGGCGTGCCGGCCGATGCCTTCGCGGATGAGATCGGGCGCTACAACGGCTTCTGCAAATCGGGCGAGGACGAAGATTTCGGCCGCTACTTCTTCGACGAGCTGAGTCCCGTGGAGGTGCCGCCTTTCTACGCCTCGCCGGCCACCTGGGCCGCGCACATCACCATCGGCGGCCTTGACGCGCCCGACGACGATTTCCGCGTGCGCACCGAGTCGGGCGAGGTCATCGAGGGGCTGTACGCCTGCGGTGAGGTGCGCAACGGTATCTGCGGCGTCGGATCCATCGCCGACGGCGTCGCCTGCGGAAAGCTGGTGGCGTAGCGACTTCGCTCTCTCTGGACGACTCTTCCGCCGTTTTTGCTGTCTTTCTGGGCCCGGAACATGGATCCGGGCCCAATTTTGCAGGTTGACGGCCTGACAGTCCTTCTCAGATTTTGGCGGTACAACCTGACTTTGGCAGTTCAGCAGGACCGTTTGCCCCGTGAAAACTGGGCAGCAGGGCCGAACCTGACAGTGCTGAAGCCTCCTTCAATGGCGCGTGCTATACTGAGCTTCACCACACTGTGTCATCGTCCTGGATCTTCATATAAGACCAGGTCTTAGGCGACAAGGAGCACGAACGGTGGAACTGTCCCTTCATCGCTGGCCCTATGCGGGGCGCGCTTTCCGGCGCGCGTCCGCCCCTCCTTTGCTGGGCGGCCTCCTCACTTTCTCCCTCGCCCTTATGACGGTGGGCGTCGTCGTGTACGCCGGTGCCGTTCCATCCCTGGCGGAGCAGAGTCCTCTTGTGCGACAGTGGGCGGGCGCCGATCGCGCGCGAGCGCTCGGTCCCGATGCGCCGCTTATGGGCGCGCATGGCCTTTCCGGCACCGGCGGCGATCCTTCCGGAGTCGGCGGCGCGAATGGCCCGGGGGCAACGAGCGCCACATCGGACGGTACGGCTTTGGCAACTGATGCGGGCGCGCTGTCCGACCCTGCGGATCTTCTGCTGTTGGGAGGGCGGAGCGCGTCGTTGCTCGGCGGTTCCGGCTTCGCTGCTCCGACGAATAGGGGCGCGGGCGCTGAGCGCGGATCCTCGAACTCGGCACGCGTCGAGGCGCCGGCGTCCTCGGGTAATCCGAATACTTCAGGCTCGAACGCGACCGGCTCTGGTTCCGCGAACGGAGGATCCGGCGCTTCTTCGGGGAATTCCTCGGGCGGCGGTTCGGCCTCCGGTGAATCTTCGGGTGGCGGCTCGTCTTTAAGTGGCTCCTCGGGTGGCAACGCTGTTGCGCCGACACCGAGCGACCCGGAGCCCGACCCGGAGCCGACCATCCCCGTTGAGGCGGGAGGCCCGGTTCCCGAGGACATGGAGCAGCGCATATGCAATACCTTGCGCAGCGAGCACGACGTGCTCAAGGCGGAGGCCGCGAAGGTGTACCAATGCGCCGACGACTACGAGCGCCTTTGCATGACGCGTCCGCAGCAGCCGCGCATCGAAGCGGCCCGGACGGTTTCGAACCTGCTGCGCGAAGTGCAATTGGCGGATTCCAATATGATGATGGAGGTGGGCTACGCTTGCAATTGCGATGACGGAGCCATGTACGGCGCTTCGCGCTATAGCGGAAACTTCTCGCAGATGCATCAGTCTTATGGCGACCTGATCAACCTGCTGTACGAGTTGGACAATGCCTGGTCGGGGAATTGCTATTTCGAAGATCCCGCCGCGAATGCCGATTATTGGTCGGGCCGTGTGACGAGAAGCGCAGCGACGGGACGCATGGCGTATCTGGAGGCCTACGAGGCCCATGTGGGCGGAGCGCGTCCGTGACGGCGGTACTGGAGGCGCGCCCCGTTGGCGGCGCGTTGGTCGATGACGCCCGCAGCGGCTCCGTGCGACTTGTTCGGGTGGAGGCGTTCGAGCCTGCGGTCTATGTTGCCCCTGAGCATCGCGACGCCTACGAGCGGCGCTTCGTCACGCTGCTGGTGGACGAGGCCTCCCGCCGCCGCGGCGGTGTAGGGGAAGTGCTTCATGCCAGCAACCCCCGTGGCGAGCGGTTCGCACTCAAACGTTTGCGACGGCCCGACGGCGAGGGAGGGGACGATGGGCTTGCCGAGGCCCGTCGAGCCGCATTCGATGCCGAATACGACGCCCATCGCGTCTTGTCCCCGTTGCGCGGCTTCCCCCGCCTCTACGGACGCGGCCGCGTCGGCGAGGATTCGGTCATCGTTATGGAATGGGTGGAGGGGGTCACGCTCGAAGAGGCGGCCCGCGCTCTGGCCGTGGACGACGAGGGGCGGCTCTCTCCGCTTACGGTAGCCCGCATCGGACGCGACCTGTTCGATCTTCTGGCTCGCATGGCCTATGTCGAGGGCGGCCTGGCCCATCGTGATGTGGCCCCACGCAACATCATGATTGATACGGGACGGCTTTCCGTGGCCGATCAGGTGGAGGAGGGATCCTTCCAGCTCGTTCTCATCGATTTCGGATCGGCTGTTCCGCTGGAAAGCGCGGATTCCTCGCTGACGGCGCGATGGGGGGCGCCCTTGGGAGCGACGGCCGATTTCGCCGCCCCTGAGATGCTGACCGACGACGTATCGGGCGCGGTGGCTCGGCGCCGGTCGCCTGCCGTCGATGTGTACGCGGCCGCCGGTGTGCTGTACCAGATGATGGAGGGGCATCCACCCTATGACCTCAGCTTTGCCGGTCGCAGCCAGCGCGAAGGCCGGTCTGCCTACCGCATCAAGACGGAGTTCTCGGCCGAGACGCCCGCCGGTGCCCACGGGAGCGCCGCAGATGTTCGCGCGGTGCTCGCTTCGGAGCCCGAGGTAGCCGTAGCAGTGGGGCGCGCCGCTGCAGAGTTGGATAGCGCGCCGGCGCCGCATCGCGTTCGAGCGGCCTTGTCTGCGGTGGACGACCAGCTCGCAGAAGTGCTCATGGCCTGTCTCGTCCCTGAGCAGAGTCGACGCCCCCGGGCGAGGGAGGTGCGGGAGGCGCTCGCCCTGTTCTGCTCCCAGTACGCCGACAACGTGGCCCGCGCTCTGCGCGGCGAGCCCTTGGCACCGTGCCCGTTGGGCGGGGCAGCGGCAACGGAGGCCCGGCGTCGTCGACGTTTGCGCCGTGCGGCACGCGTGGGCGCCGATGCGCTCTCGGCGGCTGTGGCCGTCGGAGGAGCTGCGACCGCAGGGCTTCTCACTCAGGACATGACGGTGGCTTTTCCAGCCGGTCAGCCGCTATGGTCGGGGCCGATGCCGGGACTTGCGGTCTCCGTGGCGCTTCTGCTGCCCCTTGCGGGCGCTCTTATCGCCCGCGGCAGCGAGAGAGACACCGGCTTCGGTTTCGCGCGAGGGCTTCTCGGGTCGCTTCTGGGCGGCACGGTAGCGGGTCTTCTGGTCTCGCTCACGGCATGGCCGAGCGAGTCGGTCTCGGACGCTCTCTATGCGGTGCTGTTCCTCGCCGTCGTCGCTCCTTTACCGGGATTGGTCGCCGATTGGGCCTTGGCGCTGCCTCCGTTGTCGACTGTGTCCTCCACCGCCCCGTTGGCGCGGCCGGTACTACCCTGGGGCGCGGTGCCTTCCGAGGATCGTGCCGTCTCTGCTGCGAGCCGCGAGGCCTTGGCGTTAGAGGCAATGTCAGAGATAACTTACGAATTGGCTGATGAGACCAATGAGGAGGGCGTATGACCCCCATCGATGCCACACCCACTTCCGTGCTGTTCGATTTGGCGAAGCGCCATTGCGGTGTGAGCCACAAGGAGCTGGCCGGCTTGCTGCTGTCAGGGCGCCCCCTCTCCGACGGGCGCAGCCCCCAGAGCCGTCTGGGCGACCGTACCTGGGTGTCGCGGTTCATCGTGCACGCGCCGGCTGGAACGCTCTCCGACAGCTACTTCTGCGACTACGCCGTCGGCGCGCTCCGGTTCGCGGCGCGCATGAAGTCGCGCAGCAAGCGCGCTCTCACGGGTAAGGCCATTCTCGAGATTGTCTGCGGAGAGGCCGGTCGCGCCATGGACGACGCCCTGAAGGCATGCGGGCAGAGCCCCACGCTGTACCGCAACATGATGGAACGCATCGCCTGCGAGGGGTCGCTCACGGCCGACGAACGCGCCGAGGTGGCTCTGGTGCTGCTGGTAACGGCTGCTTGCACGGCCGATGTGCGACGCGCCGTGGCCGAGGCGCGCGAATTCTCCGAGAAGATGCACGGAGGCGGTCTTGCCACACCGCCCTTAGCGCCGATGCCTCAGGGCGCTGCGCGCGAGGCGGTGACAGCCGGCGCCGACGATCGCCCGCGCTGGTTGGGGCTTCTGCGCATCGTCGACGGCATCGTCGCCGGCGCGCCCCAATGGGTGGAACCCACGGCGATAGGCGCGGAGGTGGGCGCGCTCGCGTTAATGGAGGGGGCCGTAAGCGAGGTCGGCCCCGATGTGTCCGGCCGCCATGCGCGCCTCTGGCGCGACGATGCGGGCGCGTGGTGGGTGCAAGGTTGCGATTCCCGTCACGGCACGGTGCTCGTGAATGGTCTCACTGGCGAGGAGATGGTGGTGGAGCCGCCCCGCGGCCAGCGCGATGGCTGGCAGTCCTCTCCCGTGCCCGTGGCTCCGGGAGACCAACTCCGCCTCGCCGCCTCCACCACCTTCCTCCTCATAGAGGGCTACCCGGGCTAAGTAACGAGTGCGATCACACCGTATTGATTCACTCCGCTACATCAGGATATTCACTCTTCCATCTTTCGATATAGCTATTTCTCAAGTCTCTGGAGTCCTCGTAATTATCCTGAGCTAACTGCCCGAGGAACTTGGCCACAAATTCGTTGTAATCGCCGTCGTAGTTGTTCTGGACGTACTGGTAGAGCGTTTGGTTCTCGGCTTCCTCATCGCCTATGATCTGATAAAGCCCCGCAGCTGAGCCAAGCTTGTTTTCTGAGCTGAGCTGGCTGGCTTTTTCACGGATGGAGCCATCGATCTCATTCTTGCGGTTTATTCTAGAATACCAGCGTTCCAGTGTTGCGAACTCTTCAGAGTCAAGAGCGCTTTGCGCTGCCTGCGACGCACATTCTTGTGCTGCCTGGTCGGAGTCTCGATAAGTTCCGAGTTTGAGGAAGGCGGAATACGCGCTGTCGTAGTTTTTCTCGCTCAAGAGACGGGCTGCGGCATTATAAGAGGCGTTTGGAACGATGATATCCGTTGCTGTCTCTTATACACATCTGACGCTGCCGACGAGCGATCTAGTG
>CABSMC010000063.1 GCA_902478715.1 uncultured Adlercreutzia sp. | reverse complement strand
ATCGTCAGCTCTTGGAACGACTGGGATCCGCTGAAGCGCGTCATCGTCGGCCGCTGCGACAACTCCGTCATCCCGCCGGAGGAGCCCGCCACCTCTGAGAAGGTGCCCGTCGATTCCGAGATGCGCGGCATGTGGGGCCTCCGTCCGCTGGAGACCGTCGAGCGCGGCAACGAGTGCCTCGAGAACCTCGTGAAGATCCTCGAGGACCGCGGCGTCGTCGTCGACCGCCCGACCCCGCTGCAGTGGAACCAGGCCATCGGCACGCCGGACTTCCGCAACGACTCCATGATGACCTGCATGCCTCCGCGCGACATCCTGCTGACCATCGGCAACGAGATCATGGCCGCCGCCAACTCCTTCCGCTGCCGCTACTATGAGTATTTGGCCTACTGGCCGCTCATGGAGGAGTACTTCGAGCAGGATCCCGACTTCAAGTGGACCCAGGCCCCCCGTCCGCGCCTGACCGACCGCTCCTACAAGCACAACTACTACGACGAGAAGATCTCCCTGGAGGAGCGTCTCGAGCGTACGGCTGCTAAGGACTTCGTGACCACCGAGGTCGAGCCGATGTGGGACGCCGCCGACGTGATGCGCATGGGCAAGGACCTGTTCATCCAGCACGGCCTGACCACCAACCGCGCCGCCATGGACTGGTTCCAGCGCTACTACCCCGAGTACCGCGTGCACGCCGTGAACTTCCCCGGCGACCCCTACCCGATCCACATCGACGCGACCTTCGTGCCGCTGCGCCCGGGCCTGATCATCAACAACCCGCACCGCCCGCTGCCCGAGCCGCAGCGCGCCATCTTCGAGGCCAACGACTGGCAGATCGTCGAGGCCGCCCAGCCCGCGCACACCGAGCCGCCGGCGCTGTGCTACTCCTCCGTGTGGCTGTCCATGAACTGCCTGGTCCTCGACCCGAAGACCGTCATCGTGGAGGCCTCCGAGGTCTACCAGCAGGAGCAGATGGACAAGCTGGGCATGAACGTCATCCCCTGCGACCTGCGCGACGCCTACCCGTTCGGCGGCGGCCTGCACTGCTCCACCGCCGACGTCTACCGCGAGGGCGAGTGCCTCGACTACTTCCCGAACCGCGTCGAGGATCCCACCCTCGTGCGCCCCGAGATGTGGAAGTAAGCACGACGCTTATCGTGGGCTCCCGGGCTCGAAAAGCAGCCTGAGAGCTAGAATCGCCGATCAGCAGCTAAGGGCAGCTGCCTGAGAAGCGCAAGTTAGAAAAGAAAGGGGAACAGGTTTCAACGCAAAGGCGCGGCCTGTTCCCCTTCTTTGTTTCACGGAACTAAGGGCATGTTCCGTGTCCGGGGCGCCTCTCTTAAGGGCGAGGGGACGTTCCATTCAACCTATCTCACCTCAGAGGAAAGAAAAAGGAGGGATTATGGCACAGGAAAACACCAACGCCACCGAGGGCTATCAGATGAAGACCGGGTGGGGTACCATTGCCATGCTCATCTCTGCAACCGGCATGGGCCTTGTGCCCCTGTTCAGCCGCTGGGCTACGCGAACGGATATGTTCGACGGCACCATGGGCCTGAACGCCGGTGACTCCATCGGCGCTCTCATGGCCTGCGGCCGCATGGGCATGGGCGTGCTGTTCTTCGTCATCCTGATGGTCGCCACCCACAAGGTGAAGACCTTCAAGGAGCTCAAGCTCACTCCCGCCATCGCTCTCGGCGGTTTGATGATTGGTATGTCCTTGGCATGCTACGTGACCTCGACGCTGCTCACGACCGTTGCCAATGCCGTACTGTTCATCTACACCGGCCCGGTGATCTGCGTGCTGGCGGCCCGTATCTTCCGCAAGGAGCCCATGAGCGGCCTGCAGTGGATCTGCCTGCTCGTCGTGTTCATCGGCATGTTGTTCGGCGAGGGCCTGCTCGGCTTCGGCGTGGGCGGTCAGGTCTTTGGCCTCGATTTCAGCCTCGAGACCTCGACGCCCGAGTTCCCGCAGAAGGGCGTGGGCGACGCCTTCGGCCTTCTGTCCGGCCTGTTCTACGGTCTGTCGATGTTCTTCAACGGCTACCGCAAGGACGCCGACACCACGGCCCGCGGCGTGTGGAACTTCATCTTCGCCGTGCTGGGCGCCGGCCTCATCACCATCATCCTGAACTCCCTGGGCTCTCAGCCCGGCATGGAGAACTGGGCGCTGTCCGTGCACTTCACCACCTTCAACTGGATCGGTGCTGTGCTCCTGTGGATCATCTGCGGTCCTATCGCTTTGGGCTTCCTCTTGGTGGCCGGCCGCAACCTGCCGGCTGCTGACTACGGCACCATCGCCTACTGGGAGGTGCCCGTGGCCATCTTCGTGGGTCTGGTCGTCTTCGGCGAGGCGCTGACTGTGAACACCATCATCGGTGGTCTCATGATCATCGCCGGTGGCGCCATCCCGTCCGTCAAGGGCATGGTTGCCGAGCGCAAAGCGAAGCAGCAGCAGGAGATCGCCGAGAACCTCACCGCCCGCATTGCCGAGCAAGAGGACATCGAGGGTCTGTAAGCAGCGCGTCAGAAATGACTGCCGTATAGGAAGAGGCTTCTTATGAAGATGACTAAGAACCTGACGCACATCGCCTCGAAGGTGGAGTTCGAGCCCGCGATGTCCGAGGAGCAGCTGGAGGCCGTGTTCGCCCAGAACGGCGTGGCCGGCTTCCCCGCCGAGCTCGACATCGCTGAGCGCACCGAAGAGCATGTGCAGATGGTGTCGCTGGAGAAGTTCATCGCCTTCGCCAAGGCGTCCGGGCTCTCTGCCGTCACCTACGACGTGACCTATTTCCCCCATGCCGACGAGGCCGAGGTGGAGTACCAGCTCAAGCAGCTGGCCCGCGACCTCGAGATCAGCGTGGAAGTAATCCGCGATGTGTGCGCCGACGAGATCGCCGAGTACATCAAGCTCGATGCCGAGCGCGATGCCTCGCTTCCCGTGCACAGCATCGTGGAGTGCTACACCGGGGGCACCGCCTTCGCGTGGTACGGCATGAATCCGTATCCGCGCCTGAAGCGCGTGGTGCTCTCCAAGCTGGCCGCCGGCGGCAAGAAGGCCGAGAAGGCGTTCGTGCTGCGTGCCAGCAAGGCCCAAGTTGACTACATGGGCGACTACTAAGAGGTAACTGGGGCCGTGCGAAGCGTTCGTGCGGCCTCGGCGCATTAAGGGCGCGCACGGCCCAAAAGGTGCGGCACGTGTGCTGGCTGGCACGAGGTGTAACCTCCCGACCCCGGGATGTGCCGGCTTGCACGAAGATGGGGAGGTTCGCGCATCTGTGAGACACGGATGCCGGGCCTCCCTCGTTTCTAAAGGGGGTGTTTCCCGATGAGGAAAACACAAAGTAAAAAGGGGTTCGGAAAGGATCTGGGTGATTTCCATGGCGTCTAGCGAAACAGCGGCTGCGGTTCAGCGGGACAGCGAGGAGCACGCGACACTGAGGCGCGTGGCAGTCTCCTCCTTCCTCGGGAACTTCATCGAGTGGTTCGACTACGCGTCTTATTCCTACTTCGCGACGGTCATCGCGCTCGTGCTCATGCCTCCGGGCGACCCGACCGTGGCGCTGCTGGAGACCTTCGGCGTGTTCGCGCTGTCCTTCCTCATGCGTCCCGTGGGCGCCTTCTTCTGGGGGCATATGGGCGACAAAAAGGGCCGCAAGTGGGCGTTGGCCACCTCCATCCTCATGATGTCGGCGGCCACCTTCGTGATCGGGCTTTTGCCCACCTTCGAAGCCGTGGGCATTCTGGCGCCGATCCTGCTTCTGTGCCTGCGCATGGTGCAGTCGTTCTCCGCTTCCGGCGAGTACGCCGGCGCGGCCACCTTCCTGGCCGAGTACGCCCCGTCCAACCACCGCGGCCTGTACTGCTCGCTCGTGCCCGCCTCGACGGCTACGGGCCTGCTCATCGGCTCGGCGCTCGCCACGTTCATGTTCATGACCTGGGGCCACGACTCGTCCTTCGTGACCGAGTGGGGCTGGCGCATTCCGTTCCTTCTGGCGGGTCCTCTCGGGCTCATCACGCACTACATTCGTACCCGCGTGTCCGACTCGCCGGTGTACCAGGAGATGCAGGAGAAGCTGGAGGCCAAGGGCGAGTCCGACGACAAGCCCATCAAGCTTCTGCTCACCAAGCACCTGCGGCCTTTGCTCGTGTCCTTCGGCGCCTGCATGCTGAACGCCGTGGGCTTCTACGCCGTGCTCACCTACCTGCCTAACTACCTGCAGGACACCGTGGGCTACGACGCCGGTTCCTCGTCGCTCATCACGACGATCTGCCTGGTGGCCTACATTGCGTTCATCTTCCTGTCCGGCCGCATCTCCGACAAGGTGGGCCGCAAGAAGATGCTCATCATCGCCTGCGTGGGCTTCATCATCTTCACGGTGCCCGCGTTCTACCTGCTGAACTCGCAGAACTTCGCGATCATCCTGATCGTGGAGCTCGTCATGTGCCTTCTGCTCACCATCAACGACGGCACGCTCTCGAGCTACCTCTCCGAGACGTTCCCCACTGAGGTGCGCTACTCCGGCTTCGCGCTGTCCTTCAACTTCGCCAACGCCATCTTCGGCGGCTCGGCGTCGTTTATCTCCATCGCCCTCATCGAGGCGACGGGCAACGCCATCGCGCCGGCCTGGTACATGGTGGCCATTTCCGTGGTCGCGTTCATCGCCATGTGCATGACTCACGACAACTCGAAGAAGAAGCTGACCGAGATCCAATAGTCGGGAAGTGACATTTTCTGCGGCAGCCGGGCGATCGGGGAGGGTCGCTCGGCTGTCGCTTGCTTGTGCACTTGCACCATGAAGCGAAACTTTGACAGCGCTTCAAGTATTTCCAGAAAATAACTCTCATCTGGGGTTTCATTGTTGGGCGTTTTCTGGTAGAGTCACGCCAAGTAATCAAAAAGGAAGCGAGTCTCCCATGGCTAAGCCGTTGTCCAAGCCCAAATCCCTGAAAGCTCAGATCACGCGAACCTCGCTGGTGCTGGCTGCGGCCGCTCTGCTTCGCGAGCGCGGCCCGGAGGCCGTCACCTATCGCAAGGTGGCAGAATGGGCCGGTGCGGCCTCGTCCTCGGTGGGCTACTATTTCGACTCCGTCACCGAGCTTCTCTACGAAGCAGGCTGCTACAACATTGAACTGTGGATCGCCCGTGCCGAGAAGGTGGCTCAGGCCGCCGATGCCTTCAGCCCCGAGGAATGCCGCGAGCGCGTGGTCGACCTTCTTTTGGAGGCGTGCCTTCCCGACGATACGGTATCCATGCCCGCCCATTACGCTCAGCTCATCGCCTCGGCCGAAGCGCCGGTGGTTACCGAGGCCTACCGCAAGGGACGCGAGGCGCTGGACGCGGCCGTGAACCGCATTCTCGTTCGCGCCGGCGTGAACCTTACTCCATCGGTCGTCGTCGCCCTCGTCGACGGGGGAGCGGTGAAGGCGATCTCGGAGGGCTACGATGTGCGCGAGATTGCCCGTATGCTCTTGGAGTCTGCTCTCGACCGCTAGCTCTGGTGCTTTCGCCTATCGTTTCAAAGGGAAGACGCCCGCTCTTTCGAATAAGGAGCGGGCGTTTTTTCTTGCCGATTAGATCAGTTACCGGGCGCGTTATAAATATTGTGCGATTGCAAAAGATGACAGATATCCATAGTTGACAAGATGACGATGATTTTTCAGGAAATCGAAAACTTTCTTCGGTAAAAGGCTTTTGTGCAACTGCAAAAAATGATATAGTGCCCCTAGTCTCAAAAGAGACGGAAGAGTGCCTATGAGATAGGAGCACATGTTATGGCAAAGATCGTCAGCTCTTGGAACGACTGGGATCCGCTGAAGCGCGTCATCGTCGGCCGCTGCGACAACTCCGTCATCCCGCCGGAGGAGCCCGCCACCTCTGAGAAGGTGCCCGTCGATTCCGAGATGCGCGGCATGTGGGGCCTCCGTCCGCTGGAGACCGTCGAGCGCGGCAACGAGTGCCTCGAGAACCTCGTGAAGATCCTCGAGGACCGCGGCGTCGTCGTCGACCGCCCGACCCCGCTGCAGTGGAACCAGGCCATCGGCACGCCGGACTTCCGCAACGACTCCATGATGACCTGCATGCCTCCGCGCGACATCCTGCTGACCATCGGCAACGAGATCATGGCCGCCGCCAACTCCTTCCGCTGCCGCTACTATGAGTATTTGGCCTACTGGCCGCTCATGGAGGAGTACTTCGAGCAGGATCCCGACTTCAAGTGGACCCAGGCCCCCCGTCCGCGCCTGACCGACCGCTCCTACAAGCACAACTACTACGACGAGAAGATCTCCCTGGAGGAGCGTCTCGAGCGTACGGCTGCTAAGGACTTCGTGACCACCGAGGTCGAGCCGATGTGGGACGCCGCCGACGTGATGCGCATGGGCAAGGACCTGTTCATCCAGCACGGCCTGACCACCAACCGCGCCGCCATGGACTGGTTCCAGCGCTACTACCCCGAGTACCGCGTGCACGCCGTGAACTTCCCCGGCGACCCCTACCCGATCCACATCGACGCGACCTTCGTGCCGCTGCGCCCGGGCCTGATCATCAACAACCCGCACCGCCCGCTGCCCGAGCCGCAGCGCGCCATCTTCGAGGCCAACGACTGGCAGATCGTCGAGGCCGCCCAGCCCGCGCACACCGAGCCGCCGGCGCTGTGCTACTCCTCCGTGTGGCTGTCCATGAACTGCCTGGTCCTCGACCCGAAGACCGTCATCGTGGAGGCCTCCGAGGTCTACCAGCAGGAGCAGATGGACAAGCTGGGCATGAACGTCATCCCCTGCGACCTGCGCGACGCCTACCCGTTCGGCGGCGGCCTGCACTGCTCCACCGCCGACGTCTACCGCGAGGGCGAGTGCCTCGACTACTTCCCGAACCGCGTCGAGGATCCCACCCTCGTGCGCCCCGAGATGTGGAAGTAAATCCCACTCGCAGCTCACGCGATGCGTTTGCGAAGGGAGCCCGCTTCGGCGGGCTCCCTTTTTTGCGCGCTTGTCGCTGGAAGTTGAATCAAGCTCCCTGCTCTATTGGCCATGATTCCAGGTCACGGCTGAAAAAGGGGATTTGTGCGACTAACTATTTCGCCATTCCCGTCTGCATAAAATGATTCCTATGGTAAGGTAAACACTTAAGTCAGGGCCTTATTGAAAGGAGAAGCCATGACCGGAACTTTCACAACAGAGGGCTTGGGGTTGGGTGATTGCTATGACATCTAGCACCAACGAAGCGGTACAGCCGGCAACGACGTACGCTGAAGCGACCGAAGCAGAGAAGCACGCCGTTCTGCGCAAGGTGACGGGGTCTTCCTTCCTCGGTAACTTCATCGAATGGTTCGACTACGCGAGCTACTCCTATTTGGCGACCGTTATCGCCATGGTGTTCTTCCCGGCGGAAGATCGTGCCGTGGCCGTGATGAGCACCTTCGGCGTGTTCGCGCTCTCGTTCCTCGTGCGTCCCATCGGCGCGATTTTCTGGGGCAACATGGGCGACAAGAAGGGTCGCAAATGGGCGCTTTCGGTGTCCATCTTGCTGATGAGCGGCGCGACCTTCCTGATCGGCTGCCTGCCCGGCTATGCTGTCATCGGCGTGGGGGCCCCGCTTCTGCTTCTGCTGCTGCGCATGGTGCAGTCGTTCTCGGCGGCGGGCGAGTATGCTGGCGCTGCCACCTTTATCGCGGAGTACGCGCCGCATAACCATCGCGGGTTCTACTGCTCAATGGTGCCCGCCTCTACGGCAACAGGCCTGCTCGTGGGCTCGCTTCTGGCCACGTTCATGTTCACGGTTTGGGGCGCCGATTCGGCCTTCGTCGTCGACTGGGGCTGGCGCATCCCGTTCTGGCTGGCGCTTCCCTTGGGCTACATCACCCACTACATCCGTACCCATCTTGAGGACTCCCCGGTGTACGCCCAGATGCAGGAGCGCATGAAGGAAATGGGCGAGAAGGTGGAGCATCCCATCCGCACGCTGTTCACCAAGCATCTCAAGGTGCTGCTCATCTCGTTCGGCGCCTGCGTGCTGAACGCCGTGGGCTTCTACGCGGTGCTCACGTACTTGCCGAACTATCTGGAGACGACGCTGAACTACCCGCCGAGCGACGCGTCGACGATCACCACGATCGTGCTCGTCGTCTACATCGCCTTCATCTTCCTGTCTGGCCGCATCTCCGACAAGGTGGGCCGCAAGAAGATGCTCATCGGCGCCTGTGTGGGCTTCATCGTGTTCACAGTGCCGGCATTCATGCTGCTCGGCACGATGAACTTCTGGGTCATTCTGATCGTCGAGCTGTTCATGTGCCTGTTGCTCACCATCAACGATGGCACCCTGGCCAGCTACCTCACCGAGACGTTCCCGACCGACGTGCGCTACTCCGGCTTCGCCCTTTCGTTTAACCTGGCGAACGCCATCTTCGGCGGCTCGGCCTCGTTCATCTCGTTCTGGTTGATCGACCTTACGGGCAACGCCATCGCGCCGGCCTGGTACATGGTGGCCATCGCGGTCGTCGCGTTCATCGCCATGTGCATGACCCACGACCATTCCGGCAAGAAGCTGGACGACGTGAAGTAAGCTTTGCCGTCCATTTGACTGCATTAAGTGAAGGGCCTCCTGCGTGAGGCCCTTTTTTGCGACGGGGGGCGCTCTCCAAATGCAAGAAACCCCGCTGCGTTTCAAGGGCTTTCGCAGCGGGGTTCTCACCTCAGAGAGTCCTGCGGAGGGCAGCCGCAGGACGTTCGGGCGGTTAACGCCCCTGAATTAGCGGATGATGATGGGCCAGTCTCCCATGATGGGCCTCCTCTGGTCGCTCGCGTATTCGCTGCTTTCACTATAATGGCCCCCTCTTCAATTATCAATATCTAAATTTCTGATAATAACTTTGGTACAAAATAATAATAACATTCTCAGTTATAACTATCTTTAAGATCAACTTTTGATAACAGGGGATTTCGAAACTGATAGAATGGGCGCAAGAAAGACAGCCGAGGAAGGGCGGTGTGATGGCGGGAAAGTCTGCGATGCGGGGAAAGACGGAGGCGATGCCGAAGCGACTCTCCGTGGACGAGCTGGTGGCCTTTATGAGCCTGCCCATTTTCCACGAGCTGCGCACGGCGGTGGACGTGGGCATTCTGCTCTTCGACGACTTGGACGACTACGATCTTCCCGAGGGCTACTCGAAGGAGGACATCTGGCGCATCCTGCTCGCCGTGCGCAAGCAGGCCGCCGTGTTCATCCCCGAGGACCCGGAGCGCACGGCCGACATGTGGATGGTCACGACCAGTTCGCTGTCGTTCAACACCGAGATGCTGGAGGTTCGCTCGAAGGAGGACTCCTCGCTGGCGCGATCGCTCAAGGACATGCAGGGCTCTCCTTTTGTGACGCGCTTCATCGAGCGCACGCTGATGCGCGGCCTGGCGGACGAGGGCATCGCGGTGGACGAGGAGCGGGTGCACGAGCTGTTCGCGGGCGCGCCGCCGCTGACGTCCCTCGATCAGCTGGCGGCCAACTACTTCCGCCTGTCGAGCGATTGCGACAGCTTGGCGCGGCGCGCGGTGACCCACGGGCTCATCGAGACGCTGTACTACGAGCTTTCCGAAGGGGTCGATTTGTCCGAGCTGCCCGAGCGGGTGCTCGCGCCGTTGGATCCGCGCTTGGCGCCGCCGGAATCCCAGGTGCTGATGGATCTGGTGTGCCAGCGGGCCTGCGCGGCGGGGGACGATATGCGTTTCGGCCCCGTGCTGCGGCTGCTTAATATTAGCTGGTTCTTCCGTTATTTCAACGTGCTGCCGCGCCTGAATGTGCTCGTGGGACTGCTTTTGCGGAATATCCTGGCGTTGAAGTGGGGTTTCCCCGTGCTCAGCTGGATACCGGAGGGCTTCGATGCGACTTTGGGGGGAGCTCCGGTGGATGAGGCCCGCTACGAGGCGGTGTTGGAGTCGTGGTCGACCGACTACGGCTTCGGCTTCGACTTCACGCCCTATTTCGAGCTGAACGTGTGCCTGTACCTGCGCGAGTTGGAGGGCTTGGCGGCATCCATCACCTATCTCGAGCAGCTGAACGAGCAGATCGAGCGCATCTTCGAATCCCATATCAACGCGCGGCAGAAGTCTATTTTGGTGGCGCTGTGCCGCGAGCCGGGAGCTCTTTTGCGCATCGCGCCGCATCAGCGCGCATTCCGCATCGCCTACGGCACGGCCCGGGCCGATTTCCTGGGGCTCGAACGCGAGGGGTATCTGGTGCGGGAGCAGGAGGGGCGCGCCTTCGCCTTCCGCGCTCATCCCGACTTGCAGGAGAAGATCGTCCAGCTGGGGGCCGCCGTGGTCGGCTCGGCGGAAGCGAGCCTGGATGCGACGCCCCTTGTAGTATCCTGAGAGGGAACTGAGAGGGCGGTGGCGTTGAGGGCCGCCTTGGGGCCAGTCCGCGCGCGGCGGCTGGCGAGAGTGTGCGAAAGGACTGTCATGATCAACGAGAAGATGTACGGGCTGGGCGATGAGCCGAGTGCCATCCGCGAGCTGTTTGCCTATGGGATGGCGCGCAAGGCCGAGATCGGCGCCGAGAACGTGTTCGATTTCTCGATCGGCAACCCTTCGGTGCCGGCGCCCGATTTGGTGCGCGAAACCATGCTGGAGCTTCTGGATATGGATCCGGTGACCCTTCACGCCTACTCGCCGGCGGCGGGTCTGCCCGAGGTGAAGGAGGCTATTGCGACGTATCTGTCCGAGCGCTACGGTACGACGGCGACGTCGGGTCACTTGTACCTGACGGCCGGTGCGGCGGCGGCCTTGGCCTCGTCCATTGCCGCTGTGACCCATCCGGGTGATGAGGTGGTCGTGGTGTCGCCGTACTTCCCCGAGTACCGCACGTGGATCGAGGCGGCCGGCTGCACCATCGTGGAGGTGCCGGCGGCGGTTCCGAGCTTCCAGCCCGACATTGAGGCGCTGCGCGCGGCCATCGGGCCGAAGACGAGCGCCGTGATCATCAACACGCCGAACAACCCGGTGGGCGCCGTGTACACCCGCGAGAGCCTTGAAGCCCTGGCGGCCATGCTGCGCGAGCGCGAGGAGGCGCTGGGGCGTCCGCTGTACCTCATTAGCGACGAGCCCTACCGCGAGATCACCTACGGCATCGAGGTGCCCTGGGTGCCGTCGATCTACGCGCGGACCATTGTGTGCTACTCCTATTCCAAGGCGCTCTCGCTTCCCGGCGAGCGCATTGGGTGGGTGTACGTGTCCGATGCCGCCGATGACGGCGATGCGGTGGCGGTGGCCGTGGCGGGCGCGGGACGGGCGCTCGGCTACGTGTGCGCGCCGGTGCTGCTGCAGCGCGTGGCGGCCCGCTGCGTGGGGGAGCCGTCGGACGTGGCCGCCTACGCGGAGAACCGCCGTCTGCTGACTGAGGGGCTTTCCGCGCTGGGCTACGAGTACGTGGAGCCGGACGGCGCCTTCTACCTGTGGGTGCGCGCCTTGGAAGAGGACGCCCAGGCCTTCTCGGACCGCGCGAAGGAATACGAGCTGCTCATCGTTCCCTCGGACAGCTTCGGCGTCGGCGGCTGGGTGCGCCTGTCCTACTGCATCGCCCGCGACACCATCGAACGCTCGATGCCCGCGTTCAAAGCCCTGAAGGAGAGCTACGAAGCCAAATTGAGTTCGTAGCCATAGCGCGCCCTCGTTTTCTCAGATTTATCCAAGCCGACCGCTTTAGGAATTTGGTTGGTGCGCTTCTCGTCATTTTCCAAAGAAAGTGGCTCTACTTACGCTTGCGGTGGGCGAGCCAGAAGAAGCCGGCGCTGGCGACGATGAGACCGGCGAGGGTCGCCACGCGGCCTACGCTGGGGTCTTTGTAGCCGATGGCGAAGACGCCGAGGCAGAAGGCGGCCATGATGGCGCAGAGAATGCCGAGCCAGCGCAGGTAGAGAGCGGCTCCCTGTGGGGCGCTCGAGCGTTGCGGCGCGATCGGCTCGCCGGTACGATTCGGGGCTTGGGGGCGTTTCCCTTCCAACGTTCGGCCTCAGTTTCCGTAAGAATTGAGGTACTCGAGGATTTCCTGGCGCGAGTGCATGCCGCACTTGCTGTAGATGCGCTTGATGTGGCTGTGCGCGGTGGCGGGGGTGATGAACAGCTCTTCGGCCACTTTCTTCTGTGTGTGACCCAGCGCGTAAAGGGTGAGCACGTCCATCTCGCGGCTGGTGAGCAGGAAGTGCTCGCCCATGCGCTCAACGTTGCGGCGCATGGAATCGGACAGCTCGCCCATGGAGAGCGGGGAAGGGATAGGGGATGGCTCCAAGGCGGCCGAGGCTGAAGAGGCGAGAGGCGATGGCATCGTCGCCGAGGGGGAAGACGAAGGGGCGGAGGCGAGAGAGATCGAGGAGGGGTCGATCTGGAGAAGCTGCTCCCGGATAGCGGCGCATTCCTCGTTGCAGCGGATGCACTGGCGTGCTTCGGCGGCTTTCAGAGCCTCGGAGGCCGTCTGCTGGGCAGAAGCCTCGCGTTTTGCCGCGTTGAACACGACGTCTTGCAATGTCTGCGCCGCTTCGGCCAGCGCTGCCGCCGATTCGGCCGCATCGGCTTCGGCTTGGCGCTTGACCCGCTCGTTCTCGGCTTCCAGACGATCGTTCTCTGCGGACGACTCGCCGCGCTCGGCGTGCATGAACTGCACGAGAACCACTTGGGTGGAAATGAGGACAAGAGCCCCGAGAAGCGAGTTGATGAGCAGATCGTTGCCGGCCAACGGGTAAGTGAAGTACAGCAGCATGCGGGCGAGGGAGCGTGAGCCGAAGCAGATTACCCAGCCGCCCATGGCGTAAACATAGGGGTCGCGGGTTCCGAAGCTGGTGAAGGCGATGATGACGTACCAGCAGTAGGCGCAGATGACGATGTTCAGCGTGTTGACGGCCACGGCCCCGATCTCCCAGTGGTAGGGGAAGGCGCCGAACAGGACGAGGCTGAGAGAGGCCAGAAGTGCCATGGTGATAAACGCGTCCACGGTCATGACGCGCTCGCGGCGGCGCACAACGAGAAGCATGAGCAGGGCGCATATCAGCATGGAGCACAAGGCGTAGGCCAGCCGCGAGCTCCAGGTGAAGGGGATGGGCAGGCCGTCGGGGTAGCCGCGGAGAAAGCCGTCGACGAATCCCAGAAGCGCCATGCCGACAGCGCAGGCGGCGAGGAATCGGGAGTCCTGGATGTTGCTGCGGGCGAAGGTGAAGAAGGTGCGCGCCCGACGGTGCGGCCGCTCCGTGGGATGCTCGGCGCGCAGGCCGGCCGGGCCGAGGAAGGCGAACTGGGCCACGATGAGCGCCATACCGATGATGTTCTGCGCTCGGGTGGGCAGAAACGAAAGTAGGTAAACGATGCCGACGCTGATGAAGAAGGCCGAGAACACGAACAGGGCGGCCGTCACTTCGTCGGTGCCGCGCAGGCAGCGCAGCCAGTAGAACATGCACAGCGACAGGGCCAGGGTGCTTGCAATGCTGAGGGCAAAAGCCGTGGCCACAAGGGTTTGATCGGCGCTGTCGAGCAGGGAGAGGGCCATGGAGGCTCCGGCGGCGACGGTGATGCTCCCCACCATGATCCACTGCACGGCGGTAGCACCGAGCTCGCGGCGAGATCGCGAGAAGATGAGCAGCGCCACGATGAAGAGCGCGCAGGTGACGAACATGGAGCCGTCGGTGAAGATGCCGTCGTCGGTGGAGGCGTAGCTGCCGTAGCACGCCACGATGAGGGCTGTGCGTGCGCAGATGATGCCTGCGAGCATGGGCCAGAATGCCTTTGCGCGACTCAAAAGTCCGCTCACGACAACGCTCATGAATCCCCCTTTCGCCCGATGCGTGTTCCATCATGGCTTTCCCGCGATTCCCCATCATAGCTCTTTTTCGGGCTTGTGCGCGGGGAATCTTGGCTGCGGCGCATCTGCCGAGAGAGCCGTTACGTTTCCGCAATCTGACATCGCCTGAAAGAGGGGAGGGGCAACGAGGGGGTTCTGGTAATCTTGCAAGTGAACAATCGAAGAAGAGGAGGAGCCCATGAGCGAGGGTCGCGACATATACCACGAGCCGAAGCAGAAAGTGCTGCTGCGCACGGCCGATGTGTACCAAACCGAAGTGGACGACGAAGTGGCCGGATACTCGGATAAGCTTCTGGCCATTGTGGCCGACTACCACAACGGCGGGCGTCCCGAGGAGATGAACGCTCAGGCAATGGTCGGCAAATCGAAGCGCGGCGAGGTGGCGTTCCGCTTGTTCGGGCGCATCAATCCCGAGACGCGCGTCATCGAGGCCGCCGGCTTCAAGACGCGCGGGTGTCTGGCGATGACGGGGTGCGCGAGTGCCACCTGCTCGATGATCGAGGGGCGCACCTTCGATGAGGCGCTGGCGCTCACCATTGAGGATGTGCGGGAGGCCGTGGGTGGCGTTCCCGCCGGGAAGGCGAACACGCTGACGTTCTCCGTGGAAGCGGTGCGGGCGCTCATCGGCGACTTCCTTGCGCGGGAGGGGGCCGGTCTGGCCGAGCTGGATGAGGTGGTGCCCTGCGAGCCCTATGGGGTTGCCTGTCTTATGTGCGAGCATTGCTCGCTGCGCGACACGCGCACCGACCTGCTCGTGGCGGCCATGGACGGTGAGTAGCCGTGCGCGAGGAAGATGAGATCCGTGCGGCGGTGATCGCGCTGGCGCAGGCCCAGGAGGCGGGCGAGGACATCGCCGATGCGCTGCCCCATGGCGAGGCTTGGGCCGCCGCGCGCGCGGCGGCCGATGGTGAGGCCGCAGATGGCGCTCTCGATCCCGAGCAGGCGCGTGAGGAGGCCATCGCGGCGGTGCTTGCTGCGGTGCACGCGGCCTCGCGAGCAAGCCGCCTGTCGTGCCCCTGCGAATGGGAGGCTGCGGGCCTTGTGCCCCCGTCGATGACGCCCGAAGACTTGGAGATGGCCGTCTACGATGCGCTTATGGAATTCGGCGATCCCAACGGCTCGCGCGATGCGGGCGATGTGGAGGGCCCCGATGCCGGAGCCGCTCCTCGCCGCGCCGCCAACAAGCACGTGAAGTCCGCCTTCTCCTCTTCCAACGGCCGCCCCGTGGGCGCATCCCCCTTCAAACGCAAAGCCGTCTCAGCGGATGCGGCAGAGGTTGGGACGGAGCGATCGGCGAAGGCGAAGCCGAGCGGAGAGGCTGAGTTCGTCGATCGGGCGAGCTCCGCGACAGAAGAAGACGTCCAAGGGGCTGGCGGGTGCCCTGACCGAGCGAGTTCCGCAGCGAACGAAACAGCCCAGTGGGCTGTTTCGCAGAGCGAGGACTGTTTGAGCGAATCAGGGTACCCGCCAGCCCCGCCCCAGGAGACTTCCAACCAGATTCCCGAGGAAGACCCGCATCCCGAGTTCGCGCACATCCGCCTGCTCATGGGTGCCGAGAGCTACTACCTCTACGACGATTCGGCCATGACCGACGCCTACGCCCGCTGGGCGTTCCTCGCCGCTGAGGACGACCCCGTGGCCACTTTCATCGAATGCGTGCGCGAGGAGTCGTCGGTCTACCCCCGCCCCATGGCGCGGGAGAGCTTGGCCAACGACCCGTTTCGCATGAATGCCGAAGCGGTGGAGGCGGCCTTCGCTGAGGCCCGCGCGCAGGGTCGCGCCGACGACATCGAGCGCGTGGAAGCTTCCAACGGCGACGTCTACTTCTATTCCACGACGTATTTGACTCCTCGCCGCGCCCAGGCCCTCGCTGAGTGGGACGCCGTCGAGCGCATCCGCAACGTGTAAGGCTTACCTGCCCAAGCTTCGGCGGTTCAGCCTGTGAGCCGCGCTGTCGAAACCGTAGCTTGACCCGCATTTTTGTCGCGCTTTTCAGGTGGGCTGGACATTTTCGCGGGTCGGGCTGCGGTGTTTTAGACGACTAACTTTCCAAAAGAGCAAGAAATACCTGTTCAGGGCATCGTGCTTGTTGTTCGGGCGAAGACGACCCGCAGCCCGAGAGGCAAAAATGTCGTAGGCGCTCTTTTCTGATGACAAAAACGCGCCTCGTGCTACGGGTGTGTGCAAATCATGAACCACCCCTCAAAGGGGTGGTTTGCTCAGGGCCTATAAGGCCGAGGGG